>JBDKJK010000387.1:0-11571 GCA_039796675.1 Chloroflexota bacterium | reverse complement strand
CGCGATCGTCAGTGCATGTTGGTCACGGCTAACCACCAGCACCTTATCTAATTCTTTTAATCCCGAAAGGGTCTTAAGCGTTCGTTCAAGCAACTCTTGATTTAATGCAGCACGTTCTTCTTCTGTCAGGGTTCCGGCAAGGCGCGATTTTCCGCGTCGTAGTGGTTTCACCGGGACGATTGCCCAAAGTGTCATGTTTATAAACTCCCGATAAAGTGTAGCACATCGTTGGCGAGTCGTAAGCGGTCTGTTACTTGATTCATAAGCGTATCTGTCACCAGAGTTTTGACCGATAAGTCCTTGATCTGCGATTCGCTTTCCAGATCCATAGTATCCAACACGAAACCCGTCAGGATGGTGCGGTAATGTTTCGCCACAGCCACAGCAGAAGGCTCAATGCCCAGTTCGGCATACATCTTCGCAGCAGGACCTTTCACTGCTTTACCTCCGATGATGGGTGACACTGCAAAGATCGGCTTTTGTATTTTTCCAACAACTCGCAAGATCGGGTCGATACTTACCCAAGGATTAGACGGGCAAAATAAGACCGCATCTGCCGACTCAAGCGCCTCACGCACGCCGGGAGCTGGTTCTGCCACTTCAACTCCGTCAAACCTGAAGCCTTTCACTTTCGGCTGGCATTGCCTGTGGACAAAATATTCCTGAAAGGCTAATTCGCCTTCGTCAGAATCGACCATGGTTCTTACAGGCGAATCGGTCATTGGTAGTACTGTTGCTTCAATGCCCCAGGCTTTACAAAATTCTTTTGTAATTTCAGAAAGAGGCTTCCCTTCTTTAAGTCGTCTGGTGCGCTCAAGATGGGTTGCAATATCCGAATCCCCAAGGCGGAACCAAGTTGGTCCACCAAGCTTTTCGATATTGGCGATGGTATTCCAGGTTTCGCCTGCGCGCCCCCAGCCGGTTTCAGGGTTTGCCAAACCGGCGAGCGTGTAACAAACTGTATCCACATCTGGGCAGATGTACAGACCAAGATGTTCAAAATCATCGCCAGTGTTGACAATCACGGTCAGGTCTTCAGGTGGTAGAACTTGGGCGAGCCCATGCGCGAGTTTTGCGCCGCCAACCCCGCCCGCAAGTGCAGTGATCTTCATTGAAAAATTACAACCTCTTCGAGTGGTTTACGTTCGCGCACAGGTGGAATCTCCACTGGGTAGCCAAGCAGGAACATAGCTTGAGGTTCCCATGCGGTTGGCAGGGTGAGAGCATTTTTTACGGTCTCTTGTGCAAAAATAGGGCTGCAGATCCAAACTCCGCCCAGCCCTTCAGCATGAGCAGCCAGCAGAAGTTGCATTCCGGCATTGGCAGCTGATTGTGTGGCGATCAAATGCTCCGCTTTTTTGCGGCGCTCATCCGTGTATGGTTCCATTTCTGTCATATCCACGCACAACAAAATAATCACAGGGGCGCTGCCCATACGATCCTGTGATCGTGCTAATCGTTTTAAGATCTCTTCGCGCGAGAGTTTATCTTCAACAAGAGTTTGCTCAAATGCCTTCATCATCTTTTCCGCGAATTGACTGCGCTGCGGTGTATCTGTCAGCACGATGAAGCGCCAGGGTTGGCGATGGTGCGCAGAAGGAGCAAAGGTGGCGGTGTGGAGAATCTCTCGGATGACCGAATCAGGTACCGGGTCCGGTTTGAAGCGGCGGATCGAACGTCTTGTTCGTAAGAAAGCGTGCAGGTCAATGGGTGTCAAAGTGGGTCGGCTGAATTTTGAAGATGATCCGCTTTTGCCCTTCGCGGTAGGTCCAGGGTTTGTTGTAATATCGGCGCGAGAGCATATCAATGTGCTCGTCGGCTCTCTCTCTTGTTGAAGAGATAACTCGACCCTGTATACCTAGGTAACGATAGGGGTCGGCTGGGTCTTGAATGACCATGGCGACATGGGACTGGGATTTCATGTTGCGATCTTTGATGCGACCTTCATTGGTGTTGATGAGGATGTAGTCGCCTTCTGTATCGAACCAGACGGGTGTGACCTGCGGAATGCCTTTGGCGTTTACTGTGGCAAGAAATAAAAAAGCTTTTGTTTCTGGGTTGAGCAGGTCTTGGAATTTTTCAGGGAAGGGCATTGTGCCTCCAGGTTATTTTGTGCAGGCAGTTTATATCAAGCGGGTATAAGATTCGCGTTAGTTTTTTTATACGATTTGCCGACTTTCTTCCATTGCATAGTTTAGCGGAACATGTCCATATCTTTTGGGCGGATCAACTCTTTGAGCGAGCCTTCGCCGAGTGGGTATGGAAAGCCGCGGACGTGTACAACAGGCGTGCCTTCTGCAGCTTGCCCCATGATCAGGGATGCGGCTGCGGCAAGTTCATCTGCAGTGCCGACAATGGTAGCTTTGAGGGTGTACCCGAATAGGTCGCTCCAGCCGCGTTCATCCACCAGCGCGGGAATGCCGCTCAAACCGATGCAAACGCCAACAGTGCCATTTCGCCATGCGCGCCCATGCGAGTCGATGACCATCACACCGACATTTTTTCCGGTTTTTTGTTTGATCTCATCTCGTAGTTTTTTTGCAGAGGCATCTGGGTTTTCGGGGAGAAGAAGAACATATTCTTCGTTTGAGTTGCCTTCTCCCATGACGTTGGAGTGGTCGATGCCTGCATTTGCACATACGAAGCCTAATTTATGTTCCACCACAATGACTCCCTTGCGTACTCGCAAGATTTCGTTGCTTTCTTGAAGGATCAATTCGGTGAGACGTGGGTCTTTCTCGATTTGAGGGGCAAGCTCAACGGCTTGCGCAGATGGGGTGATGCTGGCAAGGTTGACGGTTCGTCCTTCGGCTTTGCTAACGATCTTTTGCGCGAGGACGAGAATATCGTCATCTTTCAGGTCTATTTTTGTTTCTATAAGTGAGTTAAGTAAAATATCCGCCAGAGGGTCGCTTTGGCGGATGAGTGGAATATCTTGAAGGGTTGTGAGAGTGAGTGACATGATACGTAATGCGTAATGCGTACCACGTGAAAGTTACGTATTACGCATTACGAGATTATTTTGAAATACCGGTGATCTTGATGCCCGCATGAGTGGAGCCGTATTTTTTATTAATACCGATTAACACGCTGGTCAGACCTTCAACCACCACCGAGTTTTCGAGCGGTCCGGCATCCCAGCCGCGCAAACCAGCCGCCTCCACCAATTGAATGACATTCATACGCGCATCCTTGCTGGAGCCAGTCACGAGCACATCACACTCCACGCCTTCTTCGCCGAGTAAATGTTCATGCGAAATATTCTGGAAGGCGGCGCACACTTCCACGCCTTCGCCAACGATCTGTTTCGCTTCCTGCGCGGCAGACCCGGCGGCGGGCATTTGCACCGTGGCAACTTTTGGCGGCACAAGCGGAACGGTGACATCCACCAGGATCTTGCCTTTCAATTCATCTTTGACGGATTCCAACGTGTCGCGGTGTGCGGCATAAGGAACGGTCAACACGACGATGTTCGCTTCTTTCGCCGCCCGAAAGTTGTCTGCTCCTACGACGGAGATTCCATCCCCGAGCATGTCCTGCAATTCTTTCGCGGCAGCGACGGCTTTTTCCTCTGTGCGCGAGCCGATGAAAACATGATAACCCGCCCGCGCCCAGCGATACGCCAGCCCTTTGCCTTCTTTGCCTGTACCGCCAAGCACTGCGATCGATAACAACAGCTTATCTTCCATGGGGGTCTCCAAAAATGTTTTTTTATAAAACCTTGCTGACTTCTTCTTCGTACTTTTTCCAAATGCGCGGGGCAATTTCTCTGGCGCGGGCAGTGATCTCAGCTTCGTTGAGGGTTAAGAGCTCGCGGTCTTTCATCAGGAACTTTCCAGCGACCATGGTGCTGGTGACCATGCTTTGTTGGAAACCAAAGATGATATGCCAGGGTGCATTCCCATCTGTGAGCGGAGTGAAGGGTTGGTAGTCTACAAGGATCAAATCAGCTACTGCGCCCGGTGTCACCTGCCCAATGGAAGCATTTGGGAAAAATGTATTTGCAAGTGCGGCATTGTTATAGATCGCCATTTGCTGCACATCATACCCGCCCATGCGGCGCGGATCGCGATGCTCGGCTTTATGCAGGAGGTATGCGGCTTTCCAATCATCCCACATTGAGTTGGTGAAGCCATCATTGCCAAGGCAGACTTTAATACCCAGCCTCAACATGGATTCTACTTGTGCCGTACCAACACCATTGTTCATATTTGAACGTGGTTGATGGGTAAGCCAGGTGCCAGTCTCTTTGAGGATTTCCATCTCACGTGCATCAAAATGGACGCCATGCGCCGCGATCGTGTTCGGACCTAGAATGCCGTGTTTGTGCAGGCGGTCAATGACGCGCATGCCGGATTTTTGCAGGCTGTCATATTCATCTGATTCGTGCTCGGCGGTGTGGATGTGGAACCCGGCTCCTTCAGGGAGCGATGAAGCACAGGCTTGCAGGGTCGCGCCAGAAAGCGTCAGACTGGCATGCAGCCCAAATGCAGCAGACAGGCGTGGGTGCGGATTTGAGGCGAGACGTTTTAGAAACCGTACATTTTCCTGAATCCCTGCGTTGGCTTTTTCATTTCCATCCCGATCGGTCACTTCGTAACATAAGACGGCACGTAAGCCGCTCTTGTCAACGGCATCAGCAATAACATCCAATGAACCATCTATGGCGTTAGGCGAGGCATGATGGTCGATGAGTGTGGTCGTGCCATGTTTGATCGCATCGATCAGGCAGACCAGAGCTGAATAGCGCACACCTTCCGCGTCTAATGAACGGTCGAGGGGCCACCATAATTTTTTCAGGATCTCCGGGAAATCTTTTGGCGCCGCACCCGGAATTGCCATGCCGCGAGCAAAAGCGCCGTAAAAGTGAGTGTGGGCGCAAATTCCGCCGGGCATGAGGTATTGTCCGCGGGCATCAAAGGATTTGGCTTTGGGGTGCTTTGCAGTTAGAGATTTGGTCGTCCCTACTTCCTTGATCCTGTCGCCTTCGATAAGGACGGCATGATTTGTAAGGATGCGATTGGGGTTTTCCCAGGTAATGATGTTTGCATTTGTGATCAGCATATTAACCTAATCCATACTCACTAGGATGTGGGAGTTTAACGCCTGCCGCACCAAGCTCCCATAATACTTGGAAGGTGGCTTCCCGCAGTTCGGAGTCGTCCTTGTACATGGCTTCATAAAGTTGTTTGAGCACAACATCTTGTGGCGTGAACTTTAGGAATGGCAGTGCTGCAAGCCGCACTTCGGGCATTTCATCTTTTAGCGCCATCAACAGAATATCGGTGGCAGGAACGCCCGGAGAAATCCCTACGCCTTTTTTGGCGGCGAACTCAATTAGCCAGGGTGTCTCATGTGGTGCTTTGAGAAGCATGGGTGAGAAGGCATCTATGCGGTTGCGCATGTCTAGCACTTCAGTAGCGGCATTGCGAACAACCCATTGCTCGTCTTCGATTTGCACTTTCTTTAACAAGTCGGTTGCCCATTGTTCGCCCACACGACCAAGACCATAAATGACGGCACGACGCAGAAGGATATCGTTGATAGTGATTCCGTCGCGCAGCATGGCATGACCTTCTTTCGGGTCGTTGGCAAGCGCTTCTCCGGCAGCACGGCGAATATCTTCTTCTCCGTTGAGCAATGCCTGGGCGGCGATCTCAAGAGACTCATCCGAATTTATGGCAGCCAATGCCATGCAGGCTGCTCGTTTTACCGAAAGGCTGGGTGCGTTCAGTGCGCCTTCGAGAATTTTCAAAGATTTGCCATCACGCACTGCACCCACACCAAGGATGGCAAGATGTGCCAGTTCAAATGAATTTGAAATCGCAAATTGACGGAATAGGGTTGCAGCACTTGGGTCATTACTATAAACGAATGCCGCCATGGCTTGCGCACGCAGGCTGAGGGGCAGCCCTTCCATTTGAAAGATGGCAGCAAGTGTGCCGAACATCTTTCCGCGCCATGGGGCATTGCGCGGGGCATCTCGTAACCAGCGAGCAGCGGCGAATAAAGGTCTGTGCATGGGCAAGCGTGAGAATTCGAGTAAAGCTTGCACCAAACGGCTTGCGTCACCTTGTGCAGCTATGAAGCGCATGGTCAGATATTTCCCCGACCAATCGGGTTGGTTGAGCAGGGTTTCTTCTGCGTTGTAGGTTGCCATGGCGCGCCCGGCAAGGTACCCAGTGATGACAGGATGGGTAAAACGCATACGGTTGTTTGAATAGGAAACGAGCAATCCACTCGTTACCATTTTCCCGAGCAGACCAGAAGTGGGCGTGGAGACTTTTTCTACTTTTTTGCCCTTCTTAGCTTTGGAGTTTTCCTGCGCCTCGCCCTCCAGACTTTCACTTGATTCACCCTCCGCAGGCGTTTCTACCACCTCAAACGATTTGACCCATTCCCTTGCTTTTCGTGGGTCAAATATTGGGGTGGCACTGGTAGTCACTTGCATGGCAAGAGTTTCCAATGCAGCCAAAGGTGTGTTTGCTGGTGCAAGGCGGCGGATGTGTGTGGCGATCGCTTCTAACACATGTGGACCCAAACTATCGCCTGCATATGCTCCCCAGATTTTAAGGGTCAACTCAAAGGGAGATAAATTCAACGACTCAGAGCCAAGCCATGAGTTAATAAGAAGCGGGTCTGTTTGTTCTGGCCCTGTTTGTGCCCAAGCCTCCATGGCAACGGTGTGAGCCCAGAGGTCTCCCCATTGTTCAACGAACTGTTTGTTATTTTGTTCTGTCCATGTGGATAAGGTGAGTGGAATAAAGCCAAGAGATATCAAGCCGTCTAAATACTCAGGCGCTCCTGTGGTCACAATGCGAATATTTGGGTGGGCTTGTAAAAGTAATTTGAAGAAGTCTGATACGAGTACCTGTTCATCAGGTGTGACTTCGTCATAGCCATCCACTAACAAAAGCGCCTGACCACTCTTGAACACGGATTGTACGAAGGATGGGATTTTATTGACGTCGAAGATCGGCGCATTTTCAGAAGCGGCATTAACGATCACATTAAGGATGTTTTTGGGGTCAGATGCGGGGAGGTTGAGATCAGCGACATGAAAATGGAAGGGAACATGTTCTTGCAGGGCTCCCAACGCTTCACTTCGATTGGCGGCAAGGCTGGCAAGATGTGCCAAGGCAACGGTTTTCCCCGTTCCTGGCTGCCCAATGATCACAATGTTGGTATCGCCTGCTAACGCTTGTGGAAGGGTAAGCATGTGGGGCTGATAGATCGCAGCGATTTCTGGCCAGGCGGGCAGGTAGGGTAGGGTTTGGGTAACCACATCTTCGAAGCGCGATGGGACGCCGGGTTCAACGGGTGCAGGCGGAGTTAGGACTTTGGGTTCTTGTAATATTTCATCGAGCGCAAAGAGTTGTGCGGCAATATGCATCCCCTGTGCGCGGCGTAAGGTAAGACGGCGATGATTCTCTTCGACAGAGCTGGATTTTCGGGTTTGAGCTTGTTCGCGCTGTTCCTTCAAACTTTGGCGAATTTCATTAAATAGCGGGCGGGCACGGCTGATGAGGAACCAGATCACCGTGGCACTTGCAAAACCTGCGAGAAACGAAATGGGATCAATAAAGTTTAGGATCATGAAAGTTGTTTAGTTTGCAAAAAGGATGCGCCCACAAGAGGGGCAGTAAGCCAATTTTTGAGAGCGGGCACTTTGCTGTAGGGCTGCGTTTAAGGTTGTACCGCAAGCAGCGCAGGCGCTGTCTTCCACTTCTGTAACCGCTATGCCGCGCTTTTGTTTGCGAAGGTCTTCATACGATGCGAGCAGTGCAACGTCTATGGGGGCAATGGAGGCTTCGCGTTCCTGCCCGAGGCTTTCCATCTGCTTTGCCAACTCGTGTCGTTCATCGATCAACTTTTTGTGTTCGTTTCCCAAACGTGCCTGAATCAGCTCGAGATTTGTTTTGCTTTTTTCCAATTCGGCTCCTGCACTTTCAGAAACCAACATGGATTCAAGTTCGCGTTCTTCAAGTGTAAGCAGGTGTTTTTTGAGAGAAGCGATTTCTTTTTGGATGTCCTGAAGTTCCTTGGGGTTCTTTACACTGCCGCCATACAAACTGGATTCAGCTTGTTCGATCTTGATCTTCAAACCATTTACCTCGGCTTCGGCGTTTTTCATGGCATGCAAGGCACGCAGGTTGGCATCTTTTGCTACTTCAAAAAGAGTTTGCGCGTTTTTCAGGTCTTTGTCATTTTCGAGAGTCTTTTGAATGCTATCTAAACGCGCTAGGGCACGGTCGATCTGGCGATCCACTTGTTGCAGTCGGAATAATCCCAGCGATGCGCTCATAAGTCGAATTATATACGAAGTGGGAAAAAATAACCCGTTTTCAACGAAAACGGGTCACTTGGTTATTGAACTGAAATGTTGAAGAAGTTATAAACAGCTTGGGTTAAGTTTACGACGAGAGGATTTGTGACGTCCCAGACATTTTGTACGGGGTGGTAGGTATAAATGGAAAGGACGAAGTTCCCGCCGGGGGAATAAATGATGCCAACATCGCTGATATCGTGCATCACACCGTCTCGCGAGAGTACGAAGCCGTGTTTGTGCGGCACGAGGGTCCCGTCTGGAACGCCGCCCTGAATGAGGGAGCCGAATTTATCTAATGCAAGAAAATCAATGATCAGTTGACAGGTTTCGGGCGTTACCTTGCCGGGGAAGGCAGCTACGAGGGCACCGCCTCCATTTTGGACGCATTGATAAATATCTGCAAGCAATAGTCCCATTTCGGAGGGTGTCGTTTGAGAATACGGATCGGGATCGGTGAACACATCGGGGCGTGAGTTTCCGGGGGTGATTCGCCCCGGAAGCAGGTTGGGTGCGCCGAGGAAGAACATGCCGCTGATGTAGGTGCTGGTCAAGCCGATGGCTTCCATATTTTGGGTGACGATAATAGGTCCGTTATTCGAGTCGATGCGTTGGAGAATCAGGTCAGTCGCCGAGTTATCGGATACGCGGAAGACACGAGTAATGGCTTCAGTAGTTTGCGCATCAATATTTGTTCCATAATTGACAAGATAAGAAGTCAGGATCGGGACCTTGATCGTGCTAGATGCGGTAAAAGCGATATCCGGCTCAGTTGTGATTTCTTGCTTGTTATTTATTGCAAAGTGAATTTCCTGCCCGGTTTGCAGGTCTATCATATAGAAACCAAGCAAACCGTCAAAGTCAGAAGTTGTCACAATCTGTTTGAGAAGAATTTCAAGGTTTTCGATGGTGGGGCGTGTAGCAGTGGTTTCAGTAAACGTTAGTGCGACGGAGCGGTTTGACTGTGATCGCAGGGCATTGGTGATGATCGCCACCGCACGGTCTAGGTCGAGAGTCTGCCCGGGTGCGCCGGGCAGGAATGAGGTCCCGCCTGGAACCGGTTGGGCGGGCGCGGGCGGCGTGTCGTAGCGTGAAGCAATTTCATTCTGCAGGAACTCGCGCAGACGATCCTCTGAAATGGTTGCACTTAACGGAATTTGAGTTTCAGATGGTGCGCGGTTCCAGAGGAAATCCCAAAACCCGCCCCAGAAGGAGCCGCCTGTACGGGTGAGGTCTGCGGCGGCAAGCATTGTTTCGATATCAATTGAAAAGCCGACTGCACCAGGGTCAATGTGAAAGACGGCATCGTTGTATTTCACTTCAATTGGCGAGGTGTAGACTTCGAGCAGGCGTTGCGAGGCTTCGGCGGGAGACAGCCCGTCTACGGGGACACCGGCGATGGTCATCCCGGTGGGATAGCCCGTGCGCTGGCGACTGTAAGTGATCAGCGAAACGACTGTCAGTACGAATGCCCCGATGAGGAAGAGGATGGAAACACCCCGAAGGATGGTATTTGTATTGCGGTTTCTCACGAGTTAAGCATGCCTCCAAAAATCACGGAAAAAGTATAACATACCGAAATGGATGCCTTGTGCTAGAATAAGCCGGCATTAATCATTTTTCACAACAAAGGATGGATATGCTCCGTTCATTTTTTATCTACCTTTCCAAAGCCGCTTGGGCGCAGAAGTTGATCACCGGCTGGAGTTTTTCGTGGCGGTTCGCCTCCCGTTTTGTGGCTGGGATCACGCTTGCCGACGCCTTGCGCGTTGTGCGTGAATTAAATGCAAAGGGGATTAATGCCACACTCGACCATTTGGGAGAGCATACCAGTGCGCCCGAAGAAGCCCAACTAGCGGCGGAAAATATTTATGCGACGTTGGATGCAATCGGAGCAGAACCGAGCCTGCGTTCGAATGTTTCGATTAAACTGACACAGATCGGCATGGGGTTGGATGAAAGCTTGTGTGCAGAAACCCTTGAACGGGTACTCGCCCGAGCCAAATCGGCGAAGACCTTTATCCGCGTGGATATGGAAGATACGCCTTACACAGATAAAACGATCAACCTTCACTATGCGATGCGTGAAAAGGGATATGAGAATCATGGAATGGTGATTCAGGCGTATCTCTTTCGCACCGAAGCGGATGTGCGCCGTATGCTGCAAGATGGGATTCGCATTCGTAGTGTGAAGGGTGCATATAACGAACCGCCTGATAAAGCCTTTCCTAAAAAAGCGGACGTGGATGCGAACTTTGACCTGATCACTAAGATTCTTCTAGATGCTTCACTGGCTCAGAATTCCAACCTGAGCGAGGATGGGCGCATTCCACCCATCCCTGCAATTGCTACGCATGACGAGAAGCGCATTGCCTTTGCAAAGAGTTATGCCGAGAAGATCGGCTTGCCCAAGACTGGGCTGGAATTTCAAATGCTGTATGGCATCCGCAGGGATTTGCAGGAATCGCTGGTAAAGGCAGGCTACCCTGTGCGGGTATATGTCCCATTTGGGACGCACTGGTATCCCTACTTTATGCGTCGTTTGGCAGAGCGACCAGCGAACATCTGGTTCTTTATTTCGAATTTCTTCAAAGGATAAAACAAAAGCGCGGAAGTCTAGAGGACTTCCGCGCTTTTGTTATTTAATGAGACTTGTGTGAACTCGTAATCTTTTGACCGCCGTCGGCGCTCAAAGCTTGCGCAAGCCCTGATTAACAATCTTGTAATAGCCTAACCTATGTCCAACATGTATAATTTACCTAATCTTGGAAAGAGAGGAATTATCCTTTTATGAAAGTTGCAATATTAGCTGGCGGGCTGGGTACGCGTTTATCGGAAGAGACGGTTGTTAAGCCCAAGCCAATGGTTGAATTAGGAGGGCGCCCCATTCTCTGGCATATTATGAAGATCTATGCCTCATATGGTTTCAATGAGTTTGTGGTTGCGCTAGGCTATAAAGGAGAGATCATCAAAGATTATTTTTTGAATTATCACCTCCGTTCCCGCAGCCTGACCGTTCAACTGCGAACGGGCGGTGTGACCACGCACAGCATGGACGGTGAAGATTGGACTGTGCATCTCTTGGATACGGGCGCAGAAACCAACACAGGCGGGCGGGTGAAGCGACTTTCGGAATTCATTGGCAATGAAACCTTTATGATGACCTATGGCGACGGCGTGAGTAATGTCAATATTCCTGCTTTGCTTGAGTTCCATAAAAAACAGGCAAAGTTGGTAACGATGAC
>JBDKJK010000386.1:0-3443 GCA_039796675.1 Chloroflexota bacterium | reverse complement strand
ACCACCGCAGGGAACCACGGACACGGAACCATCACCGCGCCTGATGTAATCGTCCCAACTTTCCACAAGTCTTTGAATGCCTGAACCGACGCATGACACATTCCAATATCATCAGTGTGGACGACAACGAGCCGGTCAGTATCGGTATAGCCCAATTTTTCGAGAAACGGATTTGGTTTCATGGTTTTCCCTATGGTGATAAAAGTTTATCTATACAGGTTCTTATATCGAGCAATAATCTCATCTTCCCAAGTCAACGCATCTGAATTGGGAATCCGTCCTTCGCGTTCCATCACTTCAAACACCTCGGTCATGCCCTGCTCCAGCGAAATCTTTGGCTGAAACTCAGGCACATCTCGGAACAGTTTTTCAGAGGAGTAATAATCGTTGAAAGCGAATTCATCCTCTAGAATACCTATATTTGGCACATTAAGTCTCTTCAAGTCTGCAAAGGGGATGCCGATCAATTCAACATCTTTGCCAAGAACCTTATTCGCCAATTTGTGATAATCGAGCCAGGTGATGAATCCACGGCTGACGGCGTTATACGCCTGCCCAATGGTGTGTTCCTTGCCAATCACACCGACAAAGGCATGGGCGATATCATTCACATGCAGATGTTGATGAATGGCAAAGCCATCGCCGCAGATGATGACAGGTTTGCCTTTTTTCACGCGGTCTATCCACGAGAAGTCCCAGCAAATCTGACGCAGCATTCCTTGCACAGGTCCATACGTGGTGGACGGTTTGATAATAACGATAGGGAACTTCTCTCGGTAATAAGCTTCAAGATAGATATGATCCGCCGCCACCTTATTACGTCCGTATTCGGTGTTGGGGCATAAGGGATGGGTTTCATCTACAGGAAGATAGTCGTATTGAATCCCATAGGTGCAAACCGTAGAAGTCTGCACAAACCAGCCGACTCCGCGAAAGGCGCGCACGCTTGAAGCCGCATCCTCTGCGGTGAAGCAGATCATGTCGATTGCCGCTTCGAATTTCTCCGCTTGCATCTTGCGCTCAAAATCTTCACGGTTGTGACGGTCTCCCATGATGACGCGTACTCCTTCGGGCGCTTGCGCTTTCTGCCCACGATTGAAGAGGGTAACATCATGTCCCTTTTCAATTAAGAGTTTGACAATAGGTTGGCTGATATTGCCGGTACCGCCTACAATACAAATTTTCATGGTTATCCTTTTTATCTTCACTTGACTGATATCCGCAGACGACTAACTTTGTATCACTTTGCGGTCTGCAGTGGGCGTCTGTCGTAATGTGATATTTTGGTCGGGAAGAATTGATCAAACTCCTGCAAACAAATGGAGAGCATGTCCTGTCAACAGGAAGAAGCGTGCCAATTCCGACTTCTTTAAAATCAAGGTTGACGTATTCACCAGCGGATGACTCAGAAAATAGTCGCTCTGCCAGATTTCTGCATCAATCCACAACTCAACCTCGTGTGCTGTATCGTTCACCAGCCCCATCATAGTCACTGAGCCGCGGGTTACACCAAGCAGACGCAGGAGATTTTCTTCAGATCCAAAGCGCAAATGTGACACACCCAACTCGGCAGCCAGAGTATCCAACTTGACCATTTTGTTACACGATGTAACAACCAAAAAGAAACGACGTGCTTTTTTATCACACAAGAAAAGATTCTTGGTGCTAATCGCCTCTACACCAATGTGGTACTGATCTGCCTCTTCGCAGGTAAACACGGCGGGATGCTCCAACCGGGTATATACAAAGCGGTTAGAGTCGATATGCTTTATGAACTCATCCTCTAATGTGATCACTTTGCTCCTGTGTGCAATCCCGAAAGATAAATTAATCCAAGTTTCTTGTCAGCAACTTGAAAGACTGTCGAGCCTCCACACCAAACAGCAGAAATGAAGCACCCATAGCCACCTAAATTGTAGTCACCTTTTGTCTTTATGATGATACCTTGAAAGAAATTCGTTAACGAAGCTATTCGAAGAAAGATGAGTTTTGAAATGAAAGTATTCTCATGGATCAATGAAACGTTATCAGTACTGATTTATCCTTCGGTAAATCTCCTTCATTTGCTTGTAAATCTGCTTGAAAATGTTAAACCCACGATCATACACGGCTCGATTCTCCGCTCGGGGTTGATACGCCCTTCGAAATTGAACCAACGCTGGAATATCGGCATACTTAATTTCGCCCAAGCCTACCGCTGCGATCCACGCTGCACCGCGTGCATTGGCGTAAATCGGGTCTGAGACTTGTCTGATTTCCACGTTCATCACATCCGCGAAGATCTGACACCATACATCCGATTGCGCTCCCCCGCCAACGATGTTGATATTGTTTACTTTCCGCCCGAGGAATTTTTCTACGGGCGAAAGCAACCAGCGCGTGTTATAAGCAATGCCTTCCAAAAAGGCACGGATGATGTCCTCGCGTGTGGAGTTGAGCGACAAGTTATAAAGTCCGGCACGAAGCGTTTTATCTTCCACTGGTGCGCGTTCGCCCCAAATCCAAGGCGTGTACATCACTCCATTTGCCCCGGCAGGCACACGGTTCGCAATTTGATCAAGCACCTTGAAAATATCGGGCACATCAGCTTCTTGCAGCAACTCATCCTTGTGATAGATGATGTTATCGCGCAAGAACGTGAGGTTGCCGCCCGCCGTCGCCTGCAACGCCGTGAGCAGATAACGCCCCGGCACCGCACACGGAATCGATGCCATGCTCGACGCCACATCCGTTTTCTTGAAAGGCACATGTGCCGCCATCCATGAAGACGTGCCAATGTAAAGATGCAACGCGTAATCGTCCACGGCACCCGCACCGATTGCTGCCGCCGTGTTATCGATCGCCCCAGCCACCACTTTTACATTTGATGACAAACCCAACACATTGGCAACGTCACTGCGAAGGTTGCCAATCACTTTGGTACAGGCAACCACTTCGGGCAGTTTCTCGCGGTCAATGCCAAGGGAGCGGATCAACGTATCATCATAATGAATAGCATCAGGGTTGCGATTATCCGTCACCCACGAAGTGACAATCGAATCAAAACTTGCTACAAACTCGCCGGTCAGGCGCAAGTTGATGTAATCAAGCACATTCAAAAACTTATAAGTCTTTTTGTAGACCTCCGGCATCGTATCGCGGATGAAAAGCATGTGCGCCGCCGGGTCTTTGCCGGTCATGGAAGGCATGCCACCCGTGAGACGCACGAAGCGCAACACGTTTGAAATCCCTGCGCCATCGATATTGATCAACCCGCCGATCTGCTTTTTCAAATTCGCCGCACCGCGCATGTCCATCCATAAGATGGCATTACCAAGGGCGTTGCCACTTTTATCAACTGCCACCGTCCCTTCCCCTTGTGTGGACGCACACACCGCAATCACATTGGCACCCTGATTCTTCTTCATCAACCTGCCTGCCGCAGAAAGAAATGCCTGCCACCA
>JBDKJK010000385.1:0-3824 GCA_039796675.1 Chloroflexota bacterium | reverse complement strand
GTTCTGGGATGAGACAAATAACAAATGACCCTGAACCTGACTGGGGCGCGAATTGGATTGAATAAGGTTACAGGTTGAAAGTTGAAATTTAGTGACTGGCAGCGGGGATTAGAGCAAAATGGTTGGAATCAATTCAGGCGGAGAGAGAGGCGTGAATCGGTTTTGAATCTGCTATAACATTTTTGCATCTAAGAAGTTTATGCAGTATCGAATATGAATTGCAGGGGATTATGTAGTAACGAATCATTAATAGAATCAAAAGAATCTGCGCGGCTTAAAACCTTTACATGCAGGGTGTTTGATGTATTATTGACAAATCAATGGCGTTTTTCGCGGCTCGTCCACCGCGGGAGGCGCTGTTCATCTTTAATCCACAAAACGAAAGGTATTTATATGAATGTCCAAGCAACCAAGTTCCTATCTGTCTTCTAAGTTAGAAGGTCGCCTGAAAGCCGATGAAAGCGGAAACAGCATTTTTGCGATCGAGCCCATTAAGAAGGGTGAGCTAATTGCTGTTTTCGGCGGCGTTGTGTATGAATGGGAGACCTTTATCCACCTTCCCGATATTGAGCGCATGTTATGCCTCCAGGTTGAAGATCGTCACTTCCTGGTGCCGCGCCCGATCGGTGAGGGAGATTATGTCAATCACTCGTGCAACCCGAATGCAGGTCTCTCGGGCCAGATTGGACTCGTTGCCATGCGAGACATCCAAATCGGCGAGGAAGTTTGTTTCGATTATGCCATGTGCGATACCATGCCCTACGATGAATTCAATTGTTTGTGCGGCGCGAGCACCTGCCGCGGCAAGGTCGGCGGCAACGACTGGCAACGACCGGAACTTCAGAAGCGCTACGCGGGGTATTTCTCTCCGCACGTGCAGCGCCGCATCGATGCCCAGCGTGCAGAACGCCGTGCATTCGAGCGAGCCATGCGCAATGCCAAGACGGGTGCGCACGCCAAGCCCGTTGCAGCGACGATGTATAAATAAGTTTATCGAAAAGCCCCGTGAAAATTCACAGGGCTTTTTTTATTTCGGTGTTTAATTTATTCGCAGGTGAAAGCCCCAACCGGCACGCTCATCGCGGCATCCCATATTTTTTGATATTCCTGCAAATACAAAGCCGCAATTTCGGGGTTATCGAGAATGATCACATTTTCCTCATTCTCATCGTCTGCGCTGGATGAAAAATTCAAAGAGCCGGTCACCACGATGCTATTATCTACAATAATGACCTTGTCATGCAGAAAGCCAGAGTTCCCGTCTTGCCGTACAGGCAAACCGGCACACCACAGGGTTTTTAGCTCAGAGCGCGGGCTATTACTGCCAAAGGTCTCGAACACGCCTTGCACATCCACACCGGCAAGGGCGCGGTCGATCATGGTTTGTGCCATGGGGTAATCGGTAAAACTAAATGCCAGAAAACGAATGCTGACCTGAGCATCGCCCAGGATCGCAATCAGATTATCTACTACATCATCTTCGGGTGAAAACAAGACCTGTATCGGTGTGCCGTCCAGAATTGCCCATTGCGTATTACGGGTCGAAGGCGCGCGTGGCCCCAATTGGGCTGTCCATAGCTCTTCCCATTCTCGTTCGTATATCTCTGAAATCTCCGCCGAGCGGACAACAATGACATTGTTGTTTTGCTTGTAAATACCGTTGACCGTAATATTCGTGGAGCCTGTCCATGTAATTTGACGGTCGAAGATCCAGAATTTATTGTGCATCAAGGCAGATCGTCCCGCATCATCCTTAACCTCCACTCCGCCCGCCATCAGACGGGTGAACTGCCCCCGGTTCTGATTCGCATCTATATTCAACCCGTTTTCATCATCGGTCACCCAGCGCACGTCTACGCCGCGGGCTTTGGCAGCAAGGAGAGCATCTGCCACGCGCGGAAGATTAAACTCGAAGGACGCAATATGAATGCTCACCTGTGCGGCGTCTATGAATTGGATCAATCGTTCTTCTATTGAACCTGTTGGGTTGTTCGGGTCATTGAAAACCAGCAGGTCCGTGAAATACACCTCCCACCATGCTTCGGCGGGGGTCGCCAACGGTGTATCTGTTATTGGAAGCGGCGGCTCACCCACTGGGGTTTCAGTAACCGGGATAATGATTTGAGGCGTCTCTGTGACAGGAATGATAAATGGTTCGGGAGTATCACTGGCAAAAAATGGAATCTGCGTGACAGGCGCATAGGGTGTTTCAAACTCTATCGGCGCACATGCAACGATAAAGACGAACAGCAGAGAAAGCGAGAGTTTCTTGTTCATGGTTGGTCTCATATCTGGAATCAAAAGTGGCGGTCGCTGTATTGTACCGGAAAGCGACCACCACTTTGAAGAGTAGATCACATTTTCAACGTGACCTAGGAGGTTTATTCAAGCGCCGAAAAATCCTGCGGGTTTCCTAGCGGATAGTTGACACAATCACTAGCAATGCGCTTAATCAACCCGCCAAGCACGGTGCCAGTACCCACTTCAACAAATGAGTTGATTCCCATTCCGCTCATGGCTTTGACAGTATCCGTCCAACGCACGCGAGATTGCATTTGAGCTTTGATGTCGGCACGGGCATCTTCAGCGGTTTTCAAAACCGTCGCATGGACATTGCCAATAACCGGAATTTTCGGCGCGTTCATCGTCACGGCATCAACAGCTTGGTTCCATTCCGCTTGAATCGATGCCATCAGCGGCGAATGCGCGGCAATCGAAACCGCGAGAGGCATGGCACGTTTGGCACCTGCGGCTTTTGCGCCTGCCATGGCTCGCTCTACGGCGGCTTTGGCACCAGAGAGGACGACCTGACCGGGGCAATTGTCGTTTGCCACTTGTACGATCTCGTTTTCGGCGCTGGATTCTGCACAAACTTTGTCGAGGGTGGGAATGTCTACCCCGAGGATGGCAGCCATACTGCCGGGAGCCAATTCACCAGCACGCTTCATAAGTTCGCCACGTTTGCGGACGAGGCGCAAGCCATCTTCAAAGGATACAGCTCCAGCCGCAGTGAGAGCCGATAATTCGCCAAGCGAATGCCCGGCAACAGAAGCAGGCTCAAAGCTAGGAAAGAGGCGGGCAAAGGTTTGGAACGAGGCAATGGAATGAAGGAAGAGAGCCGGTTGAGTGTTGAGCGTGTCGTTTAGGTCGGTATCGGGTCCATCCCACATTAAGGCAGAAAGTGAAAAGCCAAGTATGGCATCTGCCTGGTCGAATAATTGTTTTGTTTCAGCATATTCTCCAGCCAGGGCTTTGCCCATGCCAACAGTTTGTGAGCCTTGCCCAGGGAAGACGAATGCAGTGTTTTTTGAGTCCAGTTTCATGAATACTCCTTTGCGGTGTTAAACACAAACGGGTCGTGAATGTCACGACCCGTTTTGATTATTCAGCGGACTTCTTTTCTTTTTTGACCTGGTAAACTTCGCGTCCTTTGAAGTATCCGCAGTTCGGGCAGACGACGTGCGGCAGGCGCTTGTTCCCGCAGTTGGAGCAGGTCACCAGGTTGGCGGCGGTCAACGCATCTTGCGAGCGGCGGCGATCCCGGCGTCCTTTGGAATGTTTGCGCTTTGGATGTGGGGTCATGAAACGTTCTCCTTTATACATACATCAGACGGGCAAATGCCCGTCTGGATTGGTTTTTATTACGAAGCCCGCTGATTATATATGCGGGAGGCAGTGACGTCAAGGCGAATTCGATGTAAAATTCTGGGTATGGAAATCCAAATTGCAGTGGCAAAAATCAACAAGTATGCGGTTTCCGAAAGCGGGGATACGCTCGAAGTAATCGAACGTCCTACCGGCGGGCTTTCGGTGGTGCTGGCAGA
>JBDKJK010000384.1:0-2894 GCA_039796675.1 Chloroflexota bacterium | reverse complement strand
TTAAGAAGGCTTCCAGTTCATCAAGCAGGGATTTGTATTTCTTGACGGCAGACTTGAATTGCTTTGAATCAAGAGCTGGGTAGACGTTGGTCAGATCCCAACGAGGGGCAGAAACGGACATGAAACTCTCCTTATTGAATGGTGATGTAGGTAGTATACCGTGATTGATTTTTCGCTTCCTCCTGCTGTAGGAGGGGTTGGGAACTAACGACAAATGAAAGTGGGGATGGTCGAACTGCGCAAGGTGACATCCACCATGCTGCCCACGAGGACTTGTTGGATCTTGTTGCCGCTATGACTGCCCATCAGAATCAGGTCGGCGTTGTATTCGGCGGCGATATCGGGTAGGGGGCGCGGCTCTTTTTGCTGGCTGACGATGTAACGGGCGTCTACTTCGTGCAGTTCTAAATAGCGGCGGGCATAGTCTTGAATATCTTCTTTCGAGTTGCCGTCGCTGCGTGCCGTGAAGACGGTCACTTCGGTCTTCCACATTTCGGCGAGATAGGCGGCAACAAATAAAGCTTCTTTGGCAAGCTCAGACCCGTCGAAGGCGAGCAGGGCACGCGTGAAAGGGGTCGCCCCGGCAGGGACGGTGAGCAACGGGCGTGATGATCTTTCGATCATATTTCGAAAGGGAGAGTTGAGCACAGAGAGCCCCGAGCCGGGCGGGTTGACGAGTTTGACGATGATCAAGTCGGTGACGATGGCACGTTCGATGATGCGCGCCGTGATGTCGCCTACATCCACTGCCAGAGAACCTTGCACCCCGGCATCTTTGCAGACTTGCTCAAAACGTTCCTTGACCAGGCGGGCTTCGTTACTTTCTGCTTCTTCTTTTGTGCCGACGATATGCAGTCCATGCAGGCGGGCATTCTCGCGCTGGGCGATCACAATGCCTTGATAGAGGGCGTCCCAACTTTCGGTTTGTCCACTGAGTGGGATCAGGATATCTTCAAAGAGATGCTCGGTATAGCGGGCGATGGTACGGGCTTTGCGCCAACTGCCAGATTCAGACGCCACGCTTCTTTTCAGGATCAGGTCTGTTACAGCGACATCAGACTGGATCTGCCACCCAAGCTCTTTTTCAAGGGCGGTGCGGTTCTCTGATATCCAGATGTATAAGTCGGTGATGGTGCGCCCAGGGAACCATTGCAATAATTCGCGGTCGCGAATCGCTTCGGCGAGGGGAATGTAAAGGGTGTCGTACCAGTTTAGGGCGGCGTCTTGAAGCGCGGCTTGTTGCTCCTCGTCATTTTGAATGATGATGGAACAGATATTGATCTGTTCCATCAATTTTTCGTATTGACCCGGAATCGTGACGCTCAGGTCTACGTTGGGGCGGGCATGAGTGAGGTCTGTTTTTTCGAGGAAGTTGATGTATTCAGATTGTATGATGAGGTCATCGAGTTTGGTTTCTGGTGTAAGGGTGACGTCGGTCTTGAATTCGGTTACATGCGCTTCGATGGTTTGAAGCCCTTCCTGTTTTGCAATAGAGACGCGGTGGTTGCCGTCTAACACGAAATAGACTTCACCTACTTTGTATACCTCAATGGGCGGCAGACCCAGGCTGCTGTTCATGGCGGCTTTAACCCGCGCCCAGCGCTCGCGGTCGTTGTCTTGCAGGGGCAGGAAGGTGCGGGTGAAATCGGTGTAGCGCCCAACACTGCCAACAATGGCGTCGAGCGGAATGTTTTGAATGCCGCGTTCGGTGCGGGTTTGCAGACGCAGTTTTTTGGCAACGTCATCGTACGATAAAAGCTGGTTGGACCTGCCAGTGAAGCGCGCGATCACCTCCTGAATGGAGGCGCGTTGACGGGCTTGATGAAAATCTTCTATGGCAGAGTTGAGATTGTATGAGTTATTCGACATGCTGATTTCCAGTATAACCTTCTCCGTAAGTATAAAGTTAAAGGATTTGCGATTCAAGCGTGAACTTTTTAGAATGTTTTTTCGTCAATTACCCAGCCGCTGTCGTTGCGAGGCAAGAATTTGGCAAACCTTTTTCGTACACGGACAAGCGCGGAAACCACGGAAAAGAGAAAACTCTTTAATAATCCGTCCTTCCGTGTACAAAAGCATCCTTTTCTTCTGACTTTCTACAGTTATGAAGATATGGTTGAGCGGTAATGTTTTTTCGTCAATTATGGAGTACAGTTAAATAAATGGAGGCATCTCTATGAAACAGGATAAATTTCTCACTGGTATTTTGATCGGCATTGGCGTGCTTGTACTGCTGGCGTTGGGGCTCTTCTTCACCCGGCAAGATCAGCGCGAATATCTGGCAGAAGATACACCAGAAGGTGTGGCTCATAATTATGTGCTGTCTATTCTCAATAAAGACTATGAAAAAGCGTATGAGTATCTGGCAGATCTGAAATACAAACCCACGTATGAAGAGTTCCGACAATCGTTCTTGAATGGCATGGTCAACCCCGAAGGGACTGGCTTGGATGTCGGCGAGGCGACAATTTCTGGCGATGAAGCCGTGGTGGAGCTGACGCTCTACTATTCGTACAGTGATCCATTTTCCAGCCGCTATGGCTCACCTGACCGTGCCCTCTTGGTAGACCAGGACGGCGAATGGAAGGTCAGTTCGATGCCGTACAATTTCTGGGATTACAACTGGTATCAGGAACCGTATAACCCGTAACGAATATCGTCATTGCGAGGAGCGCTCTTGTTCTTTGCGACGAAGCAATCTCACAATTAATCCGAGATTGCTTCGGGCGGAAGAGCACCGCCCTCGCAACACTTGCACCAGCACGCAAGTGCAGGTGTGACGGAAGGAAACCTATGAAAACAATTCGCCGTTTATATTTTTATGCTGTTGCAGCCATTAGCATTGAAGTGGTGCTATGGGGCATCATTGGGTTATTGCGTTCCATTTTCAACGC
>JBDKJK010000383.1:0-8479 GCA_039796675.1 Chloroflexota bacterium | reverse complement strand
CGGTCATCAAGGCGATCATAGTCAATGCCGCGCTTTTCCATCGCGCCGAAGATCCATTTCTCTTCAACACGAACTCGTGAATATAAGACACCAATCTTTAATCGTCGTTGCATAATTTCTCCAATGATGAATGCAAAATGATGAATGATGAATTTTCAACAGCAGCATTCCGCATTCTGCACTCATCATTCTGCATTTCCTACTCCCCCCAATCTTCCTGTTCCATCGGCGCGAGTTGCACGGCGGCAGGCTCAATGGAAGTTACTTCCAAGTCCACGCCACAATCGGGGCAGACGATGATCTCACCGGCTTCGGTTCCTTCGGCAAACGTAATTTCAGCTTCACATTCGGGGCAATTCACAGTAGACATTTTATTCTCCTTTGATTTTTTTGATTTGATTTTTGACCGATTGCAGGCTCGTGCCTCCAACCGTATTTCTTTTGTTGATGGATTCCAACGGGTCAAACACTTGATATACATCCGCTTCAAACGGACCGATCGCCTGATACGCTTCGAGAGGCAGTTCCTCCATCCGAACCTTTCCCTCCCCCGCCGCGCGGACAACTTTCCCCGCCATCGAGTGCGCTTCTCGAAACGGCACATCTTTCGCTACGAGATAATCTGCCAAATCTGTCGCCATCATCGTCGAGTCGATTGCATTCCGCATTCGTTCCGGCTTGACAGTGATCGTCCGCAGCGCCGCCGCCATGACAGGCAAAATCGAAAGCAGGGTATCTGTCGCCGCAAAGACAGGCGCTTTATCTTCCTGCAAATCTTTGTCGTAGGTTGAGGGCAACCCCTTAAGCGTGGACATCATCCCCGTCAGCAAGCCGATCATCGTGCCAGCCTTGCCGCGAGTCAGTTCAAAGACATCGGGATTCTTCTTCTGCGGCATTAGGCTCGAACCAGTAGAAAAAGCATCGGAAAGTTCGAAGAAGCCAAACTCTGCCGTGGTGTACAAAACAATTTGCTCGGCAAGTTTGCTCAAATGGACAGCCGCCATCGAGCAGACAAACAAATATTCCGCCGCAAAATCTCTATCAGAAACCGCATCAAGGCTATTCTGCGAAACATCCGCAAAGCCGAGGTTCTTCGCTAGTACGTCACGGTCCAGCGCGAACGGAGCGCCCGCCAACGCGCCGCTTCCCAGCGGAAGAACAGACACGCGCTTGGTCAAATCTTGCAGGCGTTCCACATCACGTTTCAACGCCCAATAATGACTCAACCACCAATGTCCCAACAAAATCGGCTGTGCTCTCTGCAAATGGGTGTAGCCCGGCATGATAGTCTCGCCCGCGAGTTCTGCCTGCTCGACCAATGCCGATTGCAGATTGTTGAATGCAGAATGAAGTTCAGGGATTGCATTCAACATCCACAAGCGGAAGTCGGCGGCGACTTGGTCGTTGCGGCTTCTGCCGGTGTGAAGTTTCCCTGCCGCCGCGCCGATGAGTTCGCTGAGTCGGCGTTCGACAGCGGTGTGGATGTCTTCATCCGCGGCTTGGAAGGTGAACTCACCCGAAGCAAATTCTTTTCGGACGGTATCCAGCCCGGTTGAGATCGAGGCGTGTTCTTCATCCGTAAGAATGCCTGCGCTATGAATCGCTGCCGCCCATGCGATGCTTCCATCCACATCTTGAAATGCCATGTGTTGATCAACAGGCAGGGACGAGTTAAGCGCCCAGGCAAGTGAGTCTAATGATTGAGTAAAACGTCCGCCCCAGAGGGTCATGTGGTTTCCTTTCCGTCATTGCGAGGGCGCTCTTGTTCTTTGCCCGAAGCAATCTCAAACTCAATCTGAGATTGCTTCGTCGGGAAGAACACCCTCCTCGCAACACTTGCACCAGCACGCAAGTGCAGGTGTGACATTAGTCGCGTTTGAACTTCGAATAATCCGGCTTGGGCATATCGAGACCCGAAACAGGCAAGCCATTGAGTGCGCGGACTTTCATGCTGAGACCGTACAAGCGAATGAAGCCTTCAGCGTGACTCTGATCGTAAACATCTTCCTGACCAAAAGTGGCGAAGTCTTCACGATACAAGCTAAACGGCGACTTGCGTCCGGCGGTGATGATGTTGCCCTTGTAAAGTTTGAGTCGCACAGTGCCAGTGACAGGTCCCTGCGTGGAGTTGACAAATGCATCCAACGCTTCGCGCAGCGGCGTGAACCACAAACCGTTGTACGTGATCTCCGCATATTTGACAGCGATGACCTGCTTGTAGTGCAACGTTTCGCGGTCGAGAATGAGCGACTCAAGTTCGCGATGAGCATAAAGAAGAATTGCGCCGCCGGGGGTTTCATAAACGCCATGAGACTTCATACCGACGAGGCGATTCTCAACCAAGTCCACACGACCGATGCCGTGATTCCCGCCAATCGCATTCAGTGTGGAAATGATCTTGGCGGGCGAAAGTTTTTCGCCATTCACTGAAACAGGATTGCCGCTCTCGAATTCGATCTCAACATATTCGGCTTCATCGGGTGCATTCTCCGGCGAAGTAGACATCTGGAACATGATCTCTTCGGGTTCGTTCCACGGGTCTTCGAGCAAACCGCCTTCGTGAGACAGATGCCAGAGGTTTGAATCACGCGAGTAAATGGATTTAATGGTGGCAGTTACGGGTACGTTGTGCTTTGCCGCATAGTTAAGCGCATCTTCGCGCGAACGAATATCCCACTCACGCCACGGAGCGATGATCTTGAGGCGCGGGTCAAGCGCCATCACTGTCAATTCAAAACGGACTTGGTCATTGCCTTTGCCGGTAGCGCCGTGCGCAATCGCATCTGCGCCGGTTTCGTGCGCTACTTCAACAAGATGTTTTGCAATAAGAGGACGGGCAACCGATGTGCCCAATAAATACTTGTGTTCATACACCGCCCCCGCTTTAAGCATCGGGAAAAGATACTCGCTTACAAATTCTTCTTTCATATCGTGAATGACAAATTCACTTGCACCACTCTTAATGGCTTTATCTTTCAATCCTGCCAGATCTTCATCGCCCTGCCCCACATCGGCACAGAAACATACTACTTCACAACCGTAGTTTTCCTTCAACCATGGCACGATCACAGATGTGTCTAACCCTCCCGAGTAGGCTAATACAACTTTCTTGATACTAGGTTTTGACTTTGGACTCATTTTTACTCCTTATGATGTCTCCCCTCTCCCTCGGGGAGAGGGTTAGGGTGAGGGAAAATAAAACAGCCCATCCGAGAAGGATGGGCTGTTTTGGTCGACTGTGCGTGTGTTAGTTCACGCTCGTGTTCGCGCCGTCCAAACCAAAAGCTCCCAACCTTCTCTGAGAAGTGGGCTTGCTACGACGGGTACGAGGCAGAACGAACAGGGTAAACATTTCGCGCAATTCTACTACCGACTCAAAATGAGTCAATGGTTTTGCGCAAGCAATATCCAAAGAGTACCCAAATGGGTAAATGGATAAATTCATCCCTTGACACATCTCCCCCACTCACATAGAATACCGCCCAATTATGTACAACCTTCTAACGAACACCAAGCACGGCTTGGGTATGACCATGACCACTACCTCCGGTACACACCGCGAGGCATTTGTGCTTGGTCAGAAATAACCGTTAGAACGGATTTCAGAACACACAACGCCTCGCGGAAAACGCGGGGCGTTTTTGTTTACCCCATTGCTGCTCTTTCAGAGAAGCGCCAAGGAGAATGCTATGTCAAAAACGCTGGTCATGAAATTTGGAGGAACCTCCGTCGGGTCTGTGGATGCGCTTAAGAATGCCATTCAGATCATCCGCGATGCGAAAAAGGATTGGGATCGAGTCGTCGTGGTGACATCTGCCATGTCTGGCGTGACGAACCTGCTATTAGACTCTGCCGCTTCGGCTTCGCACGGGAAAGTTGATTCACTTTCAGCAGCCGAGTCGTCGCTGAGAGAAAAGCATTTCGCCGCCGTCGATGCCCTGGTCAAGGATGAAGCGCAACGCGAAGCGGTCAAAGCCGAGATCAATGTGCTCATCCTCTCGCTTGTGGATTTATGCAAAGCAATTGCAGTCCTCGGCGAAGCCAGCCCGCGTGCATTGGATACGGTGGCATCGCTTGGCGAACGGATGAGTGTGCGTTTGCTCGCCGCCGTGGTGAATAGCGCTGGCATCCCCGCTCACGGAATCGAATCGACCGAGTTTGTGGTGACGAACTCGAATTTTCAAAATGCACATCCTGATTTCAAGGTTACAACCGAAAAGACACGGGGGAAACTTAATCCGCTCATGGATAAAGGTATTGTTCCCATTACAACGGGTTTTATCGGCGCAACGCCTGAAGGCGCCATCACCACGCTTGGACGTGGCGGCTCAGATTATTCTGCTGCCATTATCGGCGCCGTGTTGCCTGCTGACGATGTGTGGATCTGGACAGATGTGGACGGCGTGATGACCACCGATCCGCGCATTGTGAAAGAGGCGCAAACCCTGCCAGAGATCAGCTATAACGAAATTGCAGAACTGGCTTACTATGGCGCGAAAGTGCTGCATCCCAAAACTATCCGCCCTGTGCTAGATGCAGGCATTGGGTTACGCATTTGCAATACGTTCAACCCTAGCCACCCTGGCACACGCTTAATTCCAAGTGTAAAAAGCAATGGCAAAGTAGAAGGGAAAGTTATCAAAGCCGTAACTGCCATCCGTAAGCAGAGACTCATCACCATTGAAGGACGCGGGATGCTGGGCGTGCCTGGTGTGGCGGCGCGGGCATTCGGAGCCGTCGCATCCACGGGCACGAGCGTGCCGTTGATCACACAGGCTTCTTCTGAACAATCCATTTGTTTTGCAGTGCCATCGGAGCTCGCCCTCACCGTTTTATCTTCGCTCGAAAAATCCTTCGCCCGCGAGATCGAAGACGAAGACATTGACCGTGTGTGGGCAACCGAAGATGTGTCCATCATCACCGTCGTTGGTGCAGGGATGCGGCACACGCCTGGCGTTTCGGGGCGTGTGTTTAGTAAGCTCGGCAATGACGGTGTGAACGTCCTCGCGATTGCACAGGGGTCGTCGGAGGTATCCATTTCGCTGGTGGTAGAAGCTGCCGATACAGAAAATGCTGTGAAGGCGTTGCATGAATTGATCGTCAACTAACCCGTCATTGCGAGGGCGGTGTTTTTCCGCCCGAAGCAATGACGAGATAATCTCAAGGAGAAATTATTATGTCCCAATCTCAAATCCCCGTAGCCGTTCTCGGCGCGACAGGTTCGGTCGGTCAGCGGTTCATTGCTTTGCTTGAAAATCATCCCTGGTTCAAGGTGGTGGCACTTGCAGCGTCAGACCGTTCGGCGGGGCAAGCTTATGCCAAAGCCACGCGTTGGGTATTGGATACGCCCATGCCAGAGTATGCCAAGAATATGGTCATCGTGCCTGCCAATACCGATTCCGTACAAGCGAAGATCGTCTTTTCGGCATTGCATACAGAAGTTGCCAATGAACTCGAACCCGCCTTTGCCAAAGCAGGCGCGGCAGTGTGCTCGAATGCATCGTCGTATCGCAGAGGCGAGGATGTACCATTGTTACTGCCTGAAATCAATGCAGAGCATATTCAACTCGTGAAGCAACAGCGCAAGAACAAAGGCTGGAGCGGATGTATCGTCACGAACCCGAACTGCACCAGCACAGGTCTGACGATTGCGCTCAAAGTGTTAGACGATGAATTCGGCGTGAAGAAAGTCTTTGCCACATCCCTACAGGCATTATCGGGTGCTGGCTACCCAGGTGTATCTTCTCTCGATATCATGGACAATGTCATTCCAAATGTTGCCAATGGCGGCGAAGAAGAAAAAGTGGAATGGGAGCCGCGCAAGATGCTCGGCAAGTTGAATAGCGGAAAAATCGATTTGGCAAATATGGTCTTCAGCGTTCACACCAATCGTGTGGCGGTGATTGATGGTCATACCGTCTGTGCAAGCGTGCAGTTGGATAAATCTGTAGAGCCTGAAGTAGCGATCCAAGCGCTGCGTGATTATGCAGGGCCAGCCTCAGCGAGGGAACTGCCTTCGGCGCCGCGCCCAGTCATCGAGGTCCGAGAGGAAGCGGATAGACCGCAGCCAAGACTCGACCGAATGGCAGGCAAAGGCATGACGACAGTCGTCGGTCGCGTGAGGCGTGATCCCATTTTTGATCTTAAGTTTGTTGTACTTTCACACAATACGATTCGCGGCGCGGCAGGTGCTTCGATCTATAATGCTGAGTTGTTGGTGAGTGAAAATCTTTTATAGTGATGACCCAAATGGGTACTCTACGAATCAATTTGACGAAAACACTTGACAAGCGTAAAGTCGTTATGATATAAAACGCGAAATTAAATATTCGCTCTTATCCAGAGAAGCTGAGGGACCGACCCTTTGAAGCTTCGGCAACCAAACGAAAGTTCAGGTGCCAAATTCGGCAAATACGAATGGCGTGAGTCGTTCATATCTGGAAGATGAGAGGACGGTGTAGACGTATACCTCTTCTTGTACTTTCAGAAGAGGTAAATTTTTTAAGCGCTAAAAAATTATCTCTTCTGACGGGCGGAATAAATTTAATAAATTTTATGCAAGAGGAGATAACTCAAATGTCCACAGATCGCAAGTTAGGTTTTGCCACCCGCCAGCTTCATGCGGGCTACAGTCCAGACCCCACTACGGGGAGTCGCGCCGTGCCGTTGTATCAAACAACGAGCTATCAGTTCAAGAGCACAGAACATGCTGCAAATTTGTTTGCGCTCAAAGAGTTGGGAAACATCTATACGCGCTTGATGAACCCGACTACCGATGTGCTTGAACAGCGCATTGCTTCGCTCGAAGGCGGAGTGGCGGCGTTGGCTGCAAGCTCTGGTCATGCAGCACAGGCGCAGGCAATTTTCACATTGCTCAACGCAGGTGACCATATCGTGACCTCTTCCCGCTTGTATGGTGGGACGTATAGCCAGTTCAAGTACACCCTGCCCAAGTTGGGAATCGATGTCACTTTTGTTGACCCAACTGACCCGAAGAATTTCGAGGCGGCAATTCAACCCAACACGAAAATCATCTACGGCGAAACGTTGGGGAATCCTGATATTGCTATCTTCCCATTCGAAGAAGTAGCTGAGATCGCCAAGAAGCATAAACTGGTTTTGTTTATTGACAATACCTTCGCTACACCGTATTTGTTCCGCCCGTTCGAATGGGGCGCACACGTCATCACCCACTCAACCACCAAGTTCATCACCGGCAACGGCACTTCCATTGGCGGCGTGATCGTGGACGGTGGCAACTATGATTGGAGCAATGGCAAGTTCGAGAATTTCAACACGCCCGATCCTTCGTATCACGGACTCGTCTACTCCTCCATCGCCGCGGCGGGACTTCCTCCGTTTGCGATCAAGGCTCGTGTCCATGTGTTGCGTGACATTGGCGCGTGCCAATCCCCGTTCAATTCCTGGCAGACCTTGCTCGGGCTTGAAACCCTCAACCTGCGCATTGATCGTCACGTGCAGAACACGCAAGCCGTAGCAGAATTTTTGGAGAAGCACCCGAAAGTTAGCTGGGTTAAGTATCCTGGGCTTAAGAGCCACCCCGATCACGAACGCGCCAAGAAGTATCTGCCCAAGGGCGCAGGTGCGATCCTCGGCTTCGGCATCAAAGGCGGAGCGGCGGCAGGCAAGAAGTTCATCGAAAGCCTGCAACTCTTCAGCCACCTTGCCAATGTCGGTGATGCGCGCAGCCTTGCCATTCACCCTGCCACTACCACTCACAGCCAGTTGACCGAAGAACAGCAAGTCACCGCTGGCGTCAGCCCAGACTTTGTCCGCTTGAGCGTTGGTCTCGAAGACTTCGAAGACATCAAGTGGGATCTCGATCAAGCGCTAAACCAATGATGAATGCAAATTGATGAATGATGAATTGGCAGGAGATTGTCATGCCACAAAACCCAACCGATCTCAAGAACCGCACGAAGGCTTTTGCTTTACGAATTATCAGGCTATATCAAGCCTTACCGAAAAGCGGTGAAGCCCAAGTGATCGGAAAACAAATATTGCGCAGTGGAACGTCCATCGGTGCACAATATCGGGAAGCGTGTCGCGCAAAATCTCCTGCCGATTTCATCAACAAAATGGAAGGCAGCCTGCAAGAGTTGGATGAAACAAGTTATTGGCTTGAACTTCTTGCAGAAAGCAACATCATGTCTGCTGAAAAGCTTACCGACCTGCAAAAAGAAACCAACGAGCTAACTGCCATTTTCGTTGCATCCGTAAAAACCACCAAAAAGAATCGCGCCGCCTAAATTCATCATTCCGCATTCATAAATCATCATTTCAAACATGCCCGTAAAAATTCCTTCCACACTCCCCGCCAAAACGACTCTCGAAAACGAGAACATCTTCGTCATGGACGAAGACCGCGCCCTTCATCAAGACATCCGCGCCTTGCGTGTTGCCATCCTCAATTTGATGCCCACCAAAATCGCCACCGAGACGCAAATTCTGCGTTTGC
>JBDKJK010000382.1:0-3071 GCA_039796675.1 Chloroflexota bacterium | reverse complement strand
GCAGATTTCAAAGAAATGATCCAGCAGGTGGTCTTTGCCTCTTCTACCGATGAAGCCCGCCCCGTGTTGATGGGCGTGTTGATGCAAGTGGAAAAAGATAAGGTCACGATGGCGGCGGCAGATGGCTTCCGTCTTTCGGTGCGCAAAGGTCAACTCGCGCATGCGGTGAAAGACTCTTTCAATATCATCATCCCTTCGCGAGCGTTGAACGAACTGGCGCGTGTGGCGCATGACCCTGAAGAACCGATTTACATGGCAGTGCCCAAACAGCGCGGACAGGTCATCTTCCGTGTGAAAGATGTGGAAGTGGTTTCGCAGTTGATCGATGGAACTTTCCCAGATTATCACCAGATCATTCCGCGCAATTACAAATCACGCACACTGGTTTCGACGGCGGCATTGCTCAAAGCTTGTAAACAGGCTGAGATCTTTGCACGTGAGGGTTCGAACGTTGCCCGGTTGGATATCAAACAGTCGAACGGCGATATGCAGCCGAGTGAAGTGGAAATTTCGGCAACGTCTGAAGAGACCGGCAAGAATGAGACCATTGTTGAAGCTACCGTTGATGGCAGTGGTGTGCTGATCGCCTTCAACGTCAAGTTCCTGCGTGAGGCGTTGGAAGTTATCAAAACCCCGAATGTGGCGCTGGAAACCACCGCCCAAAATGCGCCGGGTGTGGTCAAGCCGGTTGGCGATGACAATTTCCTGCACGTCATCATGCCGATGCATTTGGGATAACATCCCCTTGTGGGATAGATTTGAGAATGAAAATGAATCCGCCAGATTACTATCTGGCGGATTTTTTTGTTATAAAATCGGACAATGGACCACGGACGATAGACCATCGTTTTATGTCCATCGTCCATTGTCTACCGTCAATCGTCCAACACAGGTGAATCCATGACCCTTCCAAAAGTATCCATTGATAACGTACTCCGCATTCTGCTTGCGCTGAGTCAATATCCGATCTTGAGCGTACGTATTCGTCACCAGATGCGCAAGGCATTGTATTCGCGCGGTATTGTTCGCAAAGAAGTGTTTGAGGAGGAGGTTAAGCGCAAAGCGGTTGAGTCTCAAACGCTTGAGGGCATTATCGATCCGTTAATGGAAGAAGCCAATGAAGTCTGGCAAATGCGCCTGACCCGTGTAAAAGATTCACTGACTGATTTTTATTTTGCCTATAACCTGCCATACGCCGAATTTGAGGATGTCGTCCGGCAGGTGCTGGCAGAACGTGGCAGCATTGATTCGGATTTCGTATGGGTCAACCCCGAGCTGGCTCCGCAGGAATTGCTCTTTGAACAGGGTGAGATGATCGAATCCATGCCGGATGCTGATAAAGAAAAATATGAAGCGCGTCTACAAGCCATCATTGCGGTGTTGATCCGCACCAAGATCATCGACAAGTTGAAATACATCAAGATCGCCCGTCAGTGGTTTACGGTAGAAGACCTGCGTGAGATCAGTCGCCGCAAAATCGGCGGCGGCAAGATCGGCGGAAAGGCGGCGGGCATGCTGCTCGCCATGCGCATCCTCAAAGAGACAGCGCCCGAAGGGATACGAGATCGCTTCCGCCTGCCCAACTCTTTTTATTTGGGCTCCGATGTGTACTACAACTTCATGTCGCTCAATGATCTTGGTGGTTGGAACGGTCAAAAATACAAAACGGAAGAACAGATGCGTGAAGACTTTCCGCTATTGTGCGAAGAATTTTATAAAGGCAAATTCCCGCCTGAAGTTCTCGAAAACCTTGAGCGCGTTTTGACCGAAGCAGAAAGCCGTCCCTTGATCGTGCGTTCTTCCAGTTTGTTGGAAGATAACTTCGGCACATCCTTCGCTGGTAAATATGAAAGCATCTTTCTTCCCAATCAAGGTCCGCGTGAAGAACGTCTCTCCGCTTTAACAAACGCCATTGCAAGAATTTACGCTAGTGTCATGAACCCCGATGTGCTCATCTATCGCCATACCAAAGAGCTGGCAGATTATGATGAACGTATTGGCATTCTGATTCAGATTGTTGAAGGTGAACAGGTTGGACGATATTATTTCCCCCATGCGGCAGGTGTGGCATTTAGTCGTAATCTCTATCGCTGGTCTCCACAGATCAAACAAGACGAAGGCTTTTTGCGCCTCGTCTCTGGTCTGGGGACTCGCGCTGTCGATATGCTGGCGGATGATTACCCGCGTCTGGTGGCACTCAGTCATCCACGCTTGCATTCTTCATCAGACGTCCGCACCATTAAACGCTATTCACAGCAAAACCTCGATGCGATCGATATCGAAACCAATAGTTTCGTCACGGTCCCTGTACGAGAAGCAATTGATACAAACTACGGATCGCTTCGCTACATCGCTCAAGTGGAACAGGATGGATATCTCGCCCCGATTCTTTCCCGCCTCGACTCTACCGAGAAGCTGGTACTCACCTTCGACGGCTTACTCTCGCGGACGCCTTTCTCAAAGTCCATGCGCGCTGCTTTGGCATTATTGGAGACTCACTACGGTTCTCCGGTCGATACCGAATTCACCGTTGAGATTTTGAATCCCGATGAACAGCCCGATGTGAGAATTACACTCTTGCAGTGTCGTCCGCAAAGTCATATCCATGAAGCCAACGATGTGCAAATCCCCGCAGACTTGGAAGCAGAGAACATCATTTTTTCGTCAGAGACCATGGTTCCGCAAGGTGTGGTCAACAATATTGAATATATATTATTCGTTCCCTCTGAAGGATATTTCAGTCTCCAAACACAAGCCGAGCGCACACAATTAGAACGTTCCATTGGGCAGCTTAACTCCGCGCTAAAAGGACATGTCTTCATTGCGGTTGGTCCTGGTCGCTGGGGCACATCCACGCCAGATCTTGGTGTGCATATCTCGTATAGTGATATTTATAATTCACGTGCCTTGGTCGAACTTGCGGGTGAAGAAGTAGGCGCATCCCCTGAGCCTTCTTTCGGAACGCATTTCTTTCAAGACCTTATGGAAGCAAATATCTATCCATTAGGTGTGTTTCTTGATGAAGAAGGCACCACATTCAAACGAGATTTTTTCTACAGCACACCGAATCG
>JBDKJK010000381.1:0-2625 GCA_039796675.1 Chloroflexota bacterium | reverse complement strand
GAAGAACTGCTGGCAATCATTTCACCGGGGGCAGAAGACTTTTATAGCGAAATGTCGTACGGCAAATTGAATTGGACCCTTGAACCATACCCAGTCTGGCTTCGCTTGAGTAACCCCTCTTCCCATTATGGTGCGGGCATTCGTAGTTATGAAGGGCATTTGGAATTCATTCAGGAAGCTGTGACCCTTGCCGATGCGAATGTCGATTTTTCCAGTGCAGATTCTGTAGTTGTGCTTGTCCCTCCGCAGGCAACTGCCATTCCGTATGGACCGGCTCTGGGCGCTGCGCCCGGTGCCGGGTATGTTGCCGATGGAAAGACCTTTGCCAATGGTGTCACCTCCGGCGCAGATTTGCCAGCCTGGGGAGCCTTTTGGCTCAACCACGAAACCGGTCATATGATGGGGTTGCCCGACCTGTATGCGTATCAATACGATGTCAACAATTATCCCGACCAGCATCGCTTTGTAGGTGACTTCAGTTTGATGGGCTACATTGATGGCAGTGCGCCGGGGTATCTTGCTTTTGAACGTTGGCAGTTGAAATGGCTCGAAGATTCACAGATCGTTTGCCAGAGCACTGCCGATCAGACCACCACCCTCACGCCGATCGAAACGGAGGGCGGTGTTAAGGCGGTCATCATCCCTCTCAGCGAGAACAAGGCTGTGGTTGTAGAATCCCGCCGTCCCTTAGGGGTGGATGCGGGGCTTGTCGAGCCGGGTGTGCTGGTCTATATAGCTGATACATCCATTTATTCCGGCGAGGGGACGATAAAAGTCGTACCTGCTTCAGAGGCAGATCCTTATCGTCTCCAATCTCCGCTGGGGTTGGGCGAGTCTTTAACGGTGGAGGGAGTGACCGTTACCGTGATCAACTCTACGGAGCAAGAGGATACGGTTCAGATCGTGGTGACCGAATAATTTTAAAGACCTGTTGGGCAAACCTGACAGGTCTTGTGTTTTTTAGTGGTAAGATTCTTGTGATGAAACTTAATCTTGCTCTTGCACAGATCAACACCAAGCTCGGAGATGTGGAAGCCAACCTTGCCAAACATCTCGATTTTATTGAAAAGGCAAAAGCACACAAAGCCGACTTGTTGGTTTTTCCTGAACTTTCTCTAACGGGGTATGTCCTTCAGGATTTAGTTGCCTCTGTTGCACATAAGCCTAATCATAACGATCCCATCTTCAAGCCGCTTCTCGCCGCCTCGCAAGACCTTGACCTGGTCGTTGGCTTTGTAGATGAAGACTCCCGCCATCGCTTCTTCATTGCCTCTGCTTATCTTTCTGGTGGCAAGGTTTTGCATGTGCATCACAAAGTGTATCTGCCAACGTATGGGCTCTTCGACGAAGGGCGCTTCTTTGCCTGGGGAGATTCAGTGCGTGCCTTCGATACCAAATTTGGACGCATGGGCATGCTCATCTGCGAAGATTTTTGGCATGCTTCGCCTCCTTACCTGCTTTGGCTGGATGGTGCCGATATCATGCTTTTTTCTTCCGCCTCACCGGGGCGCGGACTGAACGACAAAGAGAAGCTCGAATCTGCCCGCTGGGTTGAGCGTGTTACCAAAGCCTATGCCAGCATGTTCACTTCCTTTGTGGCGCATGCAAATCGTGTTGGCTATGAAGACGGTTTGCATTTCTGGGGAGGTGCAACACTCTTCGACCCAACTGGAGAAGAACTGGCACATGGTCCGTACAATGAAGAAGCCCTTACATTTGCCGAAATGGACCTGAACCAATTACGCCGCACACGTGCGCGCCTGCCTTTGCTGCGAGATGAGCGGACTGCCCTTGTACAAAAAGAATTAGACAGGATCCTCTCCCGTGGCTGATATTAACCTTTCCATCAATACCGATCTTGCACGAGAGATTCTGAGCGGTTTTATCAAGTCTGAGATCACACGAGTCGGTATGACCCGTGCCATCATTAATCTTTCAGGCGGCTTGGATTCAGCGCTCTCTTGTATGCTTGCCGTTGATGCCCTCGGCGCAGAGAATGTGCTTGCCTTGCGCCTGCCGTATCGTGCTTCCTCTGCAAACTCTCTGTCTGATGCGCAATTGCTGATCGACCAGCTTGGTATTCAAAGCAAGACCATTGAGATTACTGATATGGTCGAAGCACTCATCAACCGAGAACCGGAAATGTCGAACGTTCGCAAAGGCAATATCATGGCGCGGGCGCGTATGATCGTTTTGTACGATCAGTCTGAGGCATATAAGGGTCTGGCAGTTGGCACGAGTAACAAGACTGAGATTCTGCTGGGGTATAGCACCATTTATGGCGATTCTGCTTGTGCCATCAACCCCATTGGCGATCTGTACAAGACCCAGGTGCGAGAACTTTCTCGCGCCATGAACATCCCCGCTCCGATCATTGACAAGCCGCCTTCTGCTGACCTGTGGGCAGACCAAACCGACGAAAAAGAACTCGGCTTTACCTATGAAGAGGTAGATAGACTCCTCTATCTTTTGGTAGACCAGCGTTACAGTCCGCAAGAGGCGGTGGAGGCAGGCTTCAACGAGAAATTCGTCAACACCGTCACCGCACGCATTCGCCGCAATCAATTCAAACGTATGCAGCCTCCCATTGCCAAGATCAGCAACCGCACCATCGGTTACGATTTC
>JBDKJK010000380.1:0-3131 GCA_039796675.1 Chloroflexota bacterium | reverse complement strand
TGATGATCGGCGATATTCTTATCGGGGTTGCGGGTGTACCCGTAGAACATCATGACGAACTATTCACCCGTTTGAGCGGAGATGTCGTTAGTAAATCGACGCCGATGGACATTCTGCGCGGCGGGAAATTACAGTCCGTTAGTGTGGTGATCGGAGAAAGATAATTGGTCAGTGTAAGCATCATCTCACCTAGCTATGCCATGCGGGTTGGGCTGCGCGCAATGCTTGAAAATCGCCCGGGCATTCGTGTGACGGGTGAGGTTGTCCGCTTGGAAGATGTAAATGAAGCAGAGACCGAGGTAGCGATTCTTGCCTCGGTCTCTGCGACTCGTGGCGCAGAGAACAAGGATTTTGGCATCCTCTTTCTTACAGACGATATCGAGTCGCTGCGCCTGACGCTCACTTCAGGCATCCGTGCATGGGGAGTGTTGCCTTCCGAAGTGGGCGGTGATGAACTAGTAGCAGGAATCGCCGCAGTGGCAGAAGGGCTTTGGGTGGGCGCACCCGGCTTGGTGGAGGGGTTGATGCGTCTGCCAAAGGGTGAAGAGGATGCGGAAGAAGAGTCGCTTGCAGAGCCGTTGACGGCACGCGAGAAGGAAGTCCTCCAACAAATGGCGGAGGGGCTTGCCAACAAACAGATTGCGCTGGAGCTTGGTATTAGTGAACATACGGTCAAATTCCATCTTTCGGCGTTGTATGCCAAACTGGGGGCGGCAAGCCGTACTGAAGCTGTGAAGCGCGGCATTGAACTGGGGCTGATCTCACTATAATAATTCTTATTTGTCTGTAATACTTGTGGGGTGAACGGCGGGTAAAATTACTCAACTTTAACCGTCTAACAATTATGACTAAAGACTATCATTACAAATGGGAATGGGACCTCGCTGCTTCGCCTGAAGCGTTGTGGCCGCTCGTCTCGGATACGAACCGCTTCAATCGTGATACCGGTCTGCCGCCCATGCAATTGCTGGGCATCGAAAACCGTGTGAAACGTGTGAAGTTCAAGATCCCCCTGATCGATGTGATCTGGGATGAAGAGCCCTTCGAGTGGACGTACCCCTATCGCTTTGGGATTTTGCGACGCTATCGAACCGGTCCGCTGGCTGAGATGCGCGTGGATTGCCGCCTCGAGCGACGCGACCCCTCGGGCACCCATCTTATTTATGAAGTGTGGGTGAAAGCTCGTAATGTGTTGGGAGAGATCGCCATTCCGCTTGGAATTGGATTCTATAGTGCAAGACAATTCGGCAATGCGTTTCGATCTTATGACCGTATCGCCTCACACCCCGACCCGAAACTGATTGCCGCACCCGGGCGGAATCTCAGCTCGAACGGGCAGATCCGCTATCGTGCCCTGAGTGAACGTCTGCGCCTAGGTGACCGCAAAGTGGATGAACAAACGCTTGAAAGACTCTATGAATATTTCCAATATGCAGATGATCTTTCGATCCAGCGTATGCGACCCTACGCTCTGGCAGATGGTTGGAATCTGCCGCGCCGAACCGTGCTGGAAACCTTTTTGTACGCCACCCGTGAGGGAATCCTAGATATGTATTGGGACCTTCTTTGCCCCGAGTGCCGCGGCGTAGCAGAAGACCATAAAGGGCTGGGCGATCTTAAGAGCCATTCTCATTGCAATACCTGCCAGATCAATTTTGATGTGAACTTTGACCAGAATGTTGAAGTGATCTTCCGTCCGAACTCCTCCATCCGCAAAGTGGATGCATCCATCGAATTCTGTGTGGGCAGCCCGCAGCGGCAGCCGCATATTATTTTTTCGTTGGTCGTACCACCCCGTGAACAATTGCCTTTCAACACACTGCTTACAGCCGGGCGCTATCGTTTGTCGGCTTCATCGTTGGATGGTTCGCAGACCTTGAATGCATTTGCAGAAGATGCCCCAGCTTTTATGGATTTTCATGCAGATGCCCTTGGCTGGAATAATGAATTCTTAAAGATCGGGCTTAATCCGCAAGTGCGCCTATTCAATGATACTGATTTCACCCAAACCTTTCAATTGGAGCGTGTAACCTGGTCTGACCAAGCTGCTACCGCGGCGGATGTGACCACCCTGCACCTCTTCCGTGATCTTTTTTCGAGCGAAGTTCTGCGGGCAGATGAAGAGATCTCCGTCGGTTCGATGACCTTGATGTTCACCGACTTGAGAAACTCGACCAAGCTGTACCGTGAGATTGGTGATGCACCCGCATTTGGAAGGGTGCGTGAACATTTCCTTGTTCTTGAAGAGGCAGTTGCCAAAGAAGAGGGTGCCATTGTCAAAACGATGGGTGATGCCGTTATGGCGGTCTTTCGCAAACCGGCTTCAGCATTGCGGGCGATTTGGAATGTGCAAAGGGAATTAACCGCCCGTGGTGTGCCTCCACTGACCATTAAGGTGGGCATCCATCATGGTCCGTGCATTGTGGTGAATTTGAATGACCGGCTCGATTATTTCGGCTCCGCGGTCAACATTGCGGCACGCTTGCCAAACTTCTCAGCAGGCGGGGAGTTGATCCTTTCGGGTGAGATCCGCAACGACCCTGAAACGGTCGAATTCCTTGAAAAGAACGCTGCCCCCAATTCTGTTTCCCGTTTTCAAGGCGATATCCGCGGGTTTGACTCGAGTATGGAATTGTGGCGGGTAAAGATATAAGTTGATGAGTGAAATCGCCCCATGGTGAAATTGCTTAAAGTGAGTTAACAAAAAATGGCGACCTTTTGGTCGCCATTTTTTGTTATTTTGTTATGGTGCCGGAGGAACGTAATATGTAATAGTCAGGCGTGGGCGATTTTTGCCGCCAGCATTGCCAGAATAGAACCTGACAATATCCTGAATGCTATCATCGTCATCGTCCATTGCGAATTGGAGGCGGAATTGAACGGGACCCGTCAGGCTGATTTGTTTGAAAATGTTCTTTTGAAGGATGAGCTGATACCACGTCGTAGTGTACGGTGATAAAGAACCGAATAGTGGTTTTGTCGCAGGCGCTTGGAAATCGCTAGGTTCCATGACCGAATTGCCACTGAAGGAGCCTTTCATAAAGTCAACCATAAGGCTACCATGTGAGGTGAATGGGTCTGTTCCATCAATGCCGAAACTTCTTAATTTGAGGCTGGCAGAAAGAATAACC
>JBDKJK010000379.1:0-3314 GCA_039796675.1 Chloroflexota bacterium | reverse complement strand
ACCAAATGACCTAGACTCTTCCACTCCATGCACGCTTCTCCTTTTTTCAACCACAAAGTGTCACGAAGGTACACAAAGGTTTTTCCTTTGTGACCCTTTGTGCTCCTTCGTGGTTAAGATTCCTTCAATCGCTTCACGAACATCTCGCTCAACTCACGGCTGGACTCTTGTAAATCCACCGCCTTTGGATCGAAGACCCATTGCAGCATGATTCCATCAATCGCGCCTTGAACGATGGACGCCATACTCTGTTCATCGAACTTGCCAAATTCCTTCTGCTCTGTGCCAATGCGGAAAATCTTCTTGAGGTGAGCGCGGCATGGGTCATACGCGGAGTCGCTGAAGGCTTTCTTCTCTTCAGGTGATGTGAAACTGCCCCACAAATCTACCAACGCCACGAACTGTGAACGGTTCTGCGAGATATATTCAAAACTGGCTTCGATGTACACGCGCAATTTGTCACTGCCTTTGGTTTCTTCTTCCACCCGTCCGCGGATGTAGGCGCCTTGTCGATTCAAAATCGTGTGAATCGCAGAGGTGATGAGGTCATGCTTGCCGTTGAAGTGATAGGCAATCAATCCCTTGGTGATTCCCAAACTTTTGGCAATCTCCGCAAAGGATGTTTGGGTGTAGCCTTGCTCGGCAATCGTCTGCAACGCCGCGTCAATGATTTGCTTGCGGCGGGCTTCTTCGATGAAGGTTTTCTTTTCTTCGGTAGGTTTACTTTTGGCTGGCATAGTTGCTATCCTTTCACCATTCCACCATGAGTTTGGGCACGGAGCGGAATTCATGTCCACGCGGCGCGGAAGGGTGAGTTGATTGTAAGTGCAAATGTGGCAAGCGTTCGAACAATACGCGCAAACCGATCTCGCCTTCCAATCGCGCGAGTGATGCGCCGAGACAGTGATGCCGTCCGCGGGCGAAGGCTAGATGATGAGAAGCATTCGCTCGGTGGATATCGAAGCGGTCAGGGTCAGTGAAAAATTCAGGATCGCGATTCGCGGCTCCAAGCATGCATTGAACTGTATCGCCTACTGCAAAATCCACGCCGCGGACAGTGATAGGCTGGGTCACATGGCGGGTGGCGGTTTGCACAGGGGATTCCCAGCGCAGGGTTTCTTCCACTGCGGACTTCATCAGTTTGGCAGGGTCACGCTTCACTTCGTCGAATTGGTTTGGATGATTGAGCAACGCCCACACCGTGTTCGAGAACATGGCGGCAGTCGTTTCGAGACCGCCGAAGATGATGACGAAAATATTCGAGATGATCTCGCTTTCGCTCAAGTTTGTATTCGGATCGTGGATCAAATGACTGAGCAAGGTGTCATCAGGCTTGGCACGCAGATAGGCGATATGCTCCGCGAGTTGTGTGCCAAATTCTTTCGCCGTTCGTTGACCACGCTCCCGCACCGCAGGGTTGTGACGGAAGTTGCTCAAGGCGGCGGCGAAGTCATCGTACCAGCCGCGTAGTTGTGCAAAGTCCACAATGGGGACGCCGAGCGATGCCGTGACGGCATACAATGCTATCAGGTCAGAGAATGATTTGACCAAGTCCGTTTCTTTGCTCGCAATAAATCTATCGATCAGTTCATTGGCTTTTTGTTCAATGAATGTAGACGATGACGCTCGCACTGCTTTCGGCACATACGCTCCTGCAAACGGACTCCGCATACGTTGGTGCAGGTCGCCTTCCGCAGATAACATCATCGTTCCGAAAGTATCATCCAGCAATGAATGCGGCGATTGGACGGTGAAGGCTTCTGCGTTGTCGAGCACGGCAATGATATCGTCGCGCCGAGTCACGTACCAGAGATTCACTTCGGGAACCCAGGTAACAGGCTCACGGTCAAGCAAGAGGCGGTAATGCGGATACGGGTCAATGCTCAGCAGGTCGAGAGTCAATTTTGAGCCGAGAGGGAAACGGGCGTAGTCAACCATGCTATAACATCTTCGCCGCAATTTCTTTGAACACTTTCGCCGCCACCATCTCGGTGACGTTTGAAACATCTTGCGCGGGGTTGAGTTCCACCACGTCTGCGCCGATGATGTTTGCAGTGAGCGACTGGATCACGCTCAACGCTTCACGCGTGGATAGCCCGCCAGGTTCGCGGTGAGAAATGCCAGGTGCAAAGGCGGGGTCGAGAGAGTCCATGTCGAAGGTGATGTAAAGCGGCGAGTCAAATTTCAGGTCGAAGACATCGCGCCAGCGTTGCATGGTCAGCACTTCCACACCAAAGCGTTTGGCTTGCTCGCGCTGATGTCCGTTGATGGTGCGAATGCCAACTTGCACGAGCCGCTTCGCCAAGCCCGCTTCCATGATCCGCGCAAATGGGCTGGCGTGTGAATGTGGATTGCCTTCAAAATCATCGTACAGGTCGGGGTGCGCGTCGAAGTGCAGGATGGTGAGATTGGGATGATTCTTCGCCGCGGCTTTGACCAGCGGATAGGTGACGGAGTGGTCGCCGCCGAATGCCATGACCTTCAGCCCCGCTTCATACAATTGACTTGCGGCTTGCTCAGTCTCTATCGGCATTCTCTCCGCTGACGGTGTGATGTCGCCCATATCCGCGAAGAGTCCATCTGCGCCGAGATAGGTTTCGTTCTCCGTCCATAGGTTGGACGAGTCACAGAAAAAGGCTTCGCGGATTCTCTGCGGCGCCAACGCCGAGCCGCGTTTGTACGATGAGTTTTCATCGAATGCCACGCCGAGTAATCCAATGCAGGCAGGGGTGGGGAAGGGAGGAAATGTGGGCATAGGTTCCTTTTGGGTGAGTGGTAAATAGTAAATGGTAATTAGAGATTGGAGATTGTTAGTTACCATTTACCAATTACCAATCACTAATCTCCAATCACTACTCTTCTGCTTTTCTCAATCCATTCAGGACGCACATCCGCGCCGTGACCGTGAGCGTCTGTCAGCGTCACTGTGCCATTGGGTTGGAAGTCCACGCCGCCGATGGAGGGTTCTTCGGTGAAGTGGAAGGGAGAGTCGAGGTCGTGCAGGGAAATGTTCGGGCAGGCGCAAATCAGGTGTGCGCCCGCGCTGACTCCGATGAGCGACTCGGACATGCCGCCAAGCATACATTTGATTCCCGCCGCTTCGCCGATGGCGTTGATTTTCAACGCGCCGTGAATGCCTGCTGACTTGGCGAGTTTGATGTTGAAATAATCCACTGCACCGAGAGAAGCGAGACGAAAGGCGTCATACGCGCCGAAAATGGATTCGTCCGCCATGATGGCGATGGGGCTGCGCTCACGCACGCGCTTCAAGCCTTCGACGTTCCAATAGGGCAGCGGTTGCTCGCAGACTTCAA
>JBDKJK010000378.1:0-5986 GCA_039796675.1 Chloroflexota bacterium | reverse complement strand
GAGCCTTTGGAGGGTGGGTGGGTGGTGACAATTGCTATTCGCATGAGTCTTCTCCTATCGATAGACACCTTTAAGATCATTCATCTTGACCTTCATCAAGTCACGTAAAAAGCGTTGCACTTCTTTACGCGTATCCACTTTAGAGCCAGGCGCATCAACCCATGAAACGGGCACTTCCGCAATCTTGTATCCGCACTTTGAGGCGAGATATAAGATTTCCAGGTCGAATGAGAAGCCCATAATTGTCTGTTTATGGTGAAGTTTTTGTGCGGCTTCGTGCGTATACATTTTGAAGCCGCACTGGGTATCTTTGACCGGGATAAAGAAGATGTATTTCACCATCCAACGCAGCCCGCTGCTGAGCACTTTTCGCAAGAGCGATTTCTTGCCTTCTTCTGCACCATCTGCTGCCCGCGAACCGACAGCGACATCAAAACCTTCATTCTCGAGTTTGGTTAGCAGCTTTTTCATTTCTTCGATCGGCGTGGAATTATCTGCATCGGCAAAAAGGACATAGGTCCCGCGAGCCGCCAACATTCCGCGCTGTACAGCTCTGCCTTTGCCTCCATTCTGAGGGGCAATGAGCACTTTCATGTTCGCTAAATGCAGATCTTGGCATAATGCCACAGTGTCATCTTTCGAGCCATCATCTGCGATGAGCAACTCCCACGGGAAGCCCAAATCAGAAATGTGTGAAGCAATTGCGCCGATCGTGGCGACGATACGCTCACGTTCGTTGTAGGCAGGAATGACGATGGAGAGTTTCGGCTCTGTTTGAATGGGTTCCATTTTCCATTTCGCATAATTTTCGTATGTCATAAGAACTCCTTTTTCTATTCGGGAAGCCGCTTCATTTTTCCACCTCAAGCTTCACATCTTCAAAGACAACCGGTCCTCCGTACGCAAGCAGACCGATCCAACCTTCTTGTGAAGAGATGCTAATGTCTTTGGCGACCTCTACATCGTTGACATAAATCCTGAGAGTATCCAGCTCGACGACCAACTTAAGTATGAAGGACTGTCCGCTTTTTTCGATACGAGCAGAGCCTTGCCCTTTGAACTTACCTTCATCATTGATTGAACCCCACCAGATCGCTTCACCACCGTCTTTGAGGCGGATGATGTAGGAGTTGTTCTTTGAACCGCGCTCTCCCATATGGATGATGAAGCCGCCGCCTGAGTCGCTTGTGGTGGGCAACGTGATCTTGGCGCTAACCGTGTACTCTGAAGCTTGCACCCCTGTATTCCAGATGTAATCAGAAACATTTGCCACGGTTTGAGTAGCTTTGTTGCCCTCAATCGTCCATTTACCGCTGACAATACGTTGATCAGTAAATCCATCCATATTGGCGTAAGTGCCTTTGAAGATCGCGCCAATACCGTCTACTGCTACTTCATCATAGACTGCATGTGTGCGCGAAGTGACCAAACCAAAGTAACCGGCGTTGTATCCCGATTGATATGGCACGGCTTGCACGATCAAACGATCATCGAGATAGATGCTATAAGAATTTTCTCCGCCTGCCACGCGCAGGGTATGTCGGTAGGTGCTTGCATTGGGCACATCGACATATCCTTGATTTTTATAGACACCATTGACGTCGAAGTAGCCCCAAACGATGGCATTATCACGTTTGTCTGAATAGCGCACCATCGAACTGCCTGCGAGTCTGTCTGTGTTTGGCATATTGAAAAGAACGCCAGCCCCGCTGCCTTCTACATGTGAGAAGCCGGTTTGAATGCTGAAGTTTTGGAAGGCAGTCTTGGTATAAACTGTTGCAAAGTCAAACCCATCTACTTTAGTTTGCTCGAAATTCCCGTTAGAAAACTTCCAATCGCCGTTTATGATCTTCCAACCCGCGTCAGATAACTTACCGTCGAACACGGCTACATAAGGCTCTTTGCCGCCGCCCACCGCTTGGATCTTAACCGGAGTGGATTCAACGACCTGAGTCGCTGTCGCCGTTGGAGTGATGGACTGGGTTGGCTTGGAGGTGGGCGTTTCCGTTGCCTTCAACGGGGTAGAGGTCGCTTGTGTCAATGCCGTCACTGGGTCTGAGGATGAGCCGAAAAGTGGGAAGATATCCACATTGGAGAAGGCCGCTGCCGAACGCGAAGTGATCAGCCCCACAGCTCCATGATGCGATACCAGCGGCACGTCGCGCGCGATCATCTCATCATCGAGAAAAATATCGTAACTATCAGTGCCCGAAAAGATTTGAAGAGTATGCACGTCCTCGCCCGGGTGTTCTGTGTCTATAAACCCCTGCCGATTAAATACACCTTTCGAGTCGTAGGAGCCCCAAATGATCGAGTCGGTTTCATCTGAATAGCGCACCAGATGAGCACCATTAATGGAATAAGGCGAAGGCATGTTAAACAGAATTCCCGCTCCATGCCCTTCAAGATGATTGAATACAGCCTGCACAGTGTAATTCTCAAATGTGCTGGTCTCATACCCAATGGCAGCATCTGAAATAACCGGGTCACTTTGCTGCATTTGCTGTGAAGCGATCTGCCAAGTACCACTGATCGGCACCCAACCTGCGCCGCCGGGTTCCTGGTCAAAATCACTGGTGTAGACCATATCACCCGGGTTCTGGGTATCTGCCGATGTTAATTTATAGGTGTCGAATACTGTTGAACCAAGTGCATAGAAACCGATCATGCCGTTCTTGTAAAAAAGCGGACGGTTCTCGATCAGCCGCTGTCCATTTACTTGAACAAGATACGCATTGCTATATACATATACATCCAGACGAAATTCGGTGGTGTTTACACTGATCGGAACGCGAGCCTGTGTTGTAAATGCGCCGGTTTCATCCATGTAGCCAGATACCAGCTCAAGCGTTTCTGCATTGAGCTTGTCAATATAAACGCGATGTTGTTGGGCGATCAGGTCTGGGTATTGGGCATTGAACGAAAGCCCGGCTTGTTTGGTATCTTTTTTCAGCGTGATGAAAACACTGGCATGATAGGGCGCATCTTCCGGCACTTTGAGCGGAATGTGCATCTGCCCCGCTTCTTCACCACCGACGGTCTGCATCAACGTTCCTGTGCGGATCGTCCACACCCCAGAGTCTGAGAACCAACGCTTGAGGTTGACCTCATCAAAAGTTTGGGTATAGGGCAGGGTATAGGTGGTTACCGGCTGATCGGGTGCAACGAGAATTTGCAACGCCACAAAAAGAAAGACCGCCACAAAGAACACACTCGCTGTTAGAAGCAATACACGATTAGATGGCAGCCCCGGAATTTTCGTGCGCAACCGGTTCAACATATTGTTTAAACGATCTATGAGCAAAACAAAATATTTTTTCATAAACGTTATCCACTTTTATTCTATGTAAAACAAGAAAAATTTACATTTCAGACTCGTTCTCAAAAAACTAAGTATTTTGCAAATAAAAAAATACAGGTTTTCCCCCATTGTCGATTTTTATTTTTTTATGGCTCTTCGCCTTGAATGATTACCGATCCGCAACATAAATCGTTTGGTTGCACAACGCTCACATTGGGCGGCAGAGTTAGTGCTTGGTACACATCTTCAGGGATAACCAAAATCCCTTCCACCAACATAGGAGCATCATTTAGCTTGCTAAAATAGATTGGGTATTTCCCTTTGGATGCCTTCACCATACCGAGATCAAAGAACTGATATTGATAATTAACCACCACCACATCCGTTGGTATTAGCAGCCCAAGCTCATTAAGGGTGTATTGACTTATATCCAACGGGGTGCGATTGGCAGAAAAGACCAAACGTTTATCGAAGAACGCCAAATTTGAAGGGTCCGAGGCCAGCGTGAGGCGTTGGGGCTCCTCGAATAGCTTCGATTTCATCTCCACAGCCACAGCCGAAATCGCGCCGCGCATGAGCAGGCGATACTCGCCTTCTTCTGGCAATGTCACATCAATGCGGAAGGGTGCTTCACGCGGCACACCGATGAATCCGCCTTCGATGGTGCCCCATAAGCCGGGGGTGATCATATCCAGCCGGTTGTATTTGCTATCTGAGAAAAATTGGAACAGCCGGAACATGGGCGAAAGATAATACGAGCTGGAGATCTGCTCGGGGTCAAAGGGTAGGACGACACTGCTCGGGCGAGCAAACTGTGTCTTGTTGGCTTTCAGGTACAGGTCCAGTGCTGATTCGTGTTCGTCATCCGTGACCAAAGTCAGTGAGTCAAATGATTCCAGATCGCCCACCACCATGGTGTGACGTAGATCATAATAGCGGGTCAACTCTAGGTTAGAAGATAAAATGCGAATGAATGAATTCCAATCGACATCCAAATAAAGCGGTACACGTTCTGCTGTGGGCAGGTCGGTGAATTCATAGAGCACATAGCTTTCGTTTTCCATCAACTTTTTCACATAGGCATCGCGTGCATCAAGCTCGGGTATCAAGATCCGCTCCACCTCGCGCAGATACTCCTGCCCGCCCACAGTATTTGCCACCAACTCTTTGTTCACTACAATGTATTTCAGATTCAGATCTCGAGCAATGTTGATCCACCAGGGTTGTTGATAATACAACGCCCGCAACATCAAAAAGAATTCATGCTTATTGTCCGAATCGCCGGTCAGCCCGTAGTAATAACTTGGCAGGTCAAGATAATAGATGTGAAACTTATCAATGAACTTATGCTCCACACCGTTGATATCCACGATCACTTTGGCGGTTTCGGTTGGCGGTAACACCACCACCTTGCCGGGCGGCAATTGCAGCAATGCCTCTTTCACTTCCTTCAAAGGTCCCACCGGGTAGGGGGTTAGAAAGTGATGAAAATCTCCCGAAGAAAAAACCACCCGATACGACTCATTCGAGAAGATAGGCATCATGAATAGCAACACCATCATCAATGGGATAAAACGCCCCGCCTCTTTCTTAACGTAAGGCTGCTCCGGTTTTAATTTACTTTTTTCTTCGCCGATTCGTTTCCCGGTCAAGACCCAAACGACTTCACCGAATCCTTTTTTCATGAAGGTATCGTGCAGCCAGATGATCGAAATGGATATCAGAATGATCGCCACCATAAATGTGACCAGCTCAAAGCGATGCGGGAAGCGCAACACCTGCACGATTGTCCCCATTAATTTAACGACCAGATCACCCATGCCTGATTGCATTCCATTTGCCACGGTGCTGATGAACGCCATGGTGCGATGAAAGGTTGGCAGCCATGATGGACCCGAATACCCTAAGGTTGCCCACATGGTGAAAAATGTGACCACATACATCACGTTTCTAAATGCTTTCAATTCTTCGGTATGAAAAATTTCATCGCGTACGCGCTTGAAGAACAAGGGCACGAACAGGAGAAAACTATAGATCATATTCGAATAACGCGGCACCTTGGCAAGATAATCGCCGGTGAATTCCTTGTCCATGATGCCTGCCATATCAAAAGCGAGCACATGCCCGAGGGAGATGGATGCGTCTTGAATGAAGTAAAAATCCCCAGGCACGGTTTCAGAGAGATTTGGCACCCCGCGCAAGGCATAGAACTTGACGAAGAGAGCGTAGGGCAGAAGCGTCCCCAGCCCCAGCATGACAAATGCCCCAATCGAGCGCCAAAAGCGGACCTCAACGAACAGTCTGCGCCAATCTTTCCATAGCACTTTCACTCCACCCCACCAAGTGCGTGGGCGGTAGATATAGCGCCATGACCCATTTTTGAACACGGCGATACCGTCCATGACGACTAGCGTTAATACGGCAAACGCCATGTAAAGCGCAAAGAGGATTAGATAATGAACAGCAGGGTTAAAGAGTGTGATGACACATGCCGCCAGAATCGGCTTGTAGGGATTCTTTTGCGGGAAGATTAAGCCATAGGTCATCAACGTGATCGAGACAAGGCATAATGAAAAACCGAGAATCAATGTATAAAAATGGGTGATTTTGGCATATGCCATGATGATGAAGATCATCAAGACCGGCGCGGCGGTCAATTGATAGATGGCTTCGGGTTTGTATTGC
>JBDKJK010000377.1:0-2586 GCA_039796675.1 Chloroflexota bacterium | reverse complement strand
CGCCAAGAGTAGAACGAGAAGAAAAACCGAAACCGATTGACCGCACACCGATCATTGTGGCAATTATTGGGTTAGTTGGAACCATTACCGTAACTTTGATCACCGTGTTTGCAAACCGTCCACCTCAAACACCATCTTCGCTAAGCGATGAGAATGAGTCTGGCATTATCTCGGATATACCCGAAGCATCTCTCGCTTCTTCAGCAGATTCCTCTTGTCTTGAAAAATATTTTTCATCTGTACCGTTTGAATATCAAGTAGATATTCAAACGGGTATTTCAACCAGGATATCAAGCAGTACAGAGGGCACTTATGGAGTGCGTTTATTTGAAAACGGGGGTCTTCTTGGCGGGTTGCAATTTACGGGTGTATCGGGCACAAATTCATTTAATGTGATCTCTGTCATCGACACATACTGTAAACCCGTTGATAAATTCGGAAATTTGGAACGGACAAATGCAAACAACGTAATCGGGAATTGGGAAAACCTCGGCATAACCTTTGCTACTCAGAACTATCGGCTACGCATGGGCTGGTATGGTGAGAATCAGATCGAGTTGATCTTTGCGGCTGACCCGTAACCTTAATATGCATGCTAAGCAAAGTATTAGGGGTTGGTCGTATTGAGATAAAAATTCGGATGTTATAATCGCGCAAGTAATTATTCTTTGAGGAGATAACTCATGGCATTCAAAATTAAATTCGGTACAGACGGTTGGCGTGGAGTCATTGCTGAAGATTACACATTCGATAATCTACGCCGTTGTGCGCAAGGCTTTGCTTCGTATATGCTCTCGCAGGGCAAAAAGGGAGAGTGGGTCGTGGTCGGGCACGATAAGCGCTTCCACTCCGAGAATTTTGCCGCTGCAGTGGCAGAAGTGCTCGCAGGCAACGGCTTGAAAGTCTATTTAACCGATGGCGCGACCCCCACCCCAGTGATCGCCTATGCCGTGGTGGATAAGAAAGCGGCTGGCGCGGTGAACATCACTGCCAGCCACAACCCACCCACCGACAATGGCTTCAAGGTCCGCAATGAGACGGGCGGCGCGATTGACCCCGAAGGTTTGAACCAAATTGAAGCGGGCATTCCTGATGATGTGAAAGATGTCAAAGTCAAAAATTATAAAGACGCTGAAGCGGCTGGTGAGATCGTCAAGTTTGATGCGAACACACCTTATATCGAACATCTCACTCGTGATGGCTTGATCGATTTACAGCCCATCAAAGATGCCGGTCTGACCGTGGTGGTGGATGCCATGTGGGGCAATGGCGCAGGTTGGTTTACCCGATTGCTCGGCGGCGGCAAAACCAAAATCATTGAAATTCACAACGAACGCAACCCTTCGTTCCCTGAGATGAAACGCCCAGAACCCATCCGCCCGAACATTGATGTGGGCTTGAAAGCCACCGTCACCAACAAAGCCGATGTGCTGCTCATCACCGATGGGGACGCGGATCGCTGTGGGATTGGCGACGAGAACGGTGAATTCATCAACCAATTGCGCGTGTATGCCTTGCTGGCGTATTACATGCTTGAAGTACGCGGTGACCGTGGCGACATCGTTAAGACACTTTCGACCACTGGCATGTTAAACAAGCTCGGCGAGATCTACGGCGTGCCTGTGCATGAGACGGGTGTGGGCTTCAAATATGTCGCTCCGAAAATGACCGAGACCAATGCGCTCATTGGCGGCGAAGAATCGGGCGGGTATGCCTTCCGCGGGAACGTCCCTGAACGCGATGGCATTTTGGCGGGTTTGTACATGCTCGACTTCATGGTAAAGACCGGCAAGAAACCAACTGAATTGCTCAAAGACTTGTTCGCAAAAGTGGGCGGCGAGTATTACTACGACCGTGTCGATAGTCCCTTCAGCGGCGACCATGAGACCCGCAAGCAGATCATCCGCGATAACTATCCCAAGACATTAGGCGGTTTGAAGGTAACCGAAGTTATCACAGTGGATGGCTTCCAATTCAAGATGGAAGATGGCGGCTGGATGTTAATCCGCTTCTCGGGCACGGAGCCGATTCTGCGTGTGTACTGCGAAACCCGTCATGCCGATAAAGTGCAAGCGATTCTTCAAGATGGGTTGAAGGTGGCTGGAATTAAGTAAGGTATAAGTAACGAGTTGTACGTTGGCAGGTTGGCGCGTTCAAACGTTCCAACCTGCCAACTTTTTAACGTGTCATTATCTTTTACGTTTTACAACCAACATCAATCCCCGAATAGACGAATGTCACCAATATCTCATATATTTTGTAAAAATCGTCCATTTATTATTTTGCACCAAATTCAGACTGTTATAATGCCAACGCTATGCAATTGACTGATACGCACTGTCACCTTGACTATCATAAATACAACGATGACCGCGCAGACGTGATCCAACGTGCGAAAGATGCAGGGTTGGTGAAGGTTCTGGTCCCCGGACTCCATTACAGGTCCAGCAAAGAGGCGCTGAAGTTGGCAGAGTCAAACCCGATGGTATTTGCGGGCGTCGGCTTCCATCCAACAGATTTGGACGAGTTCTCTGAAAAAACCTTCCAGCAAGTGAAAGAGTTGGCGAAGCACCCCAAAGTGGTTGC
>JBDKJK010000376.1:0-4191 GCA_039796675.1 Chloroflexota bacterium | reverse complement strand
TCAATGATCAAAACAGCACACCTTCCAAAGACTTCGAACTAACAAAATCAGAGATCATCATTGGTCGTGAAGATAGTGTGGATATCACAATCCCTGCTTCTGCTGTGTCACGCCGACATGCCAGACTCCTATTGGAAGGTGAGAATTATGTACTGGAAGATTTGGGGAGCAGCAATGGCACGTATGTCAACGGGGAAAAATTAGTTCAGCAGCGCATATTAAAATCAGGCGACAAAATTCGGTTAGGGCAGATCATCAATCTGGTTTATTACGCGCCCGTTGTAGAAGAACAATCCAATCTCACTGTTGTGGGTGTTAAAGAACCAAACAAAACTGTAAAACAATCGGCACCTGTCAAACCTGCGCATGTGATGCAGACTATTCTTGGGGAAGCCCCCATGCCCCAGGTGAGTGCAGACCCCCGGCAACTGATTGTCACAATTGCCGGAGGGAGCACACAAACCTATTCCTTAACTCGCTCAAGTTTTTCCATTGGTCGGCTTGAATCCAATGATATTGTCATCTCGTCTCAGATCGTTTCAAGCCGACATGCGCGGCTCGAGCAGGTTAATGGCGGGGGCTACAAATTAGTGGTGATGCCCGAAGCAAAAAACCCAATTCAATATGAAGGACGTCCCATTGAGGGTTCACATGTTCTGCATCATGGCGACCTGTTAAGAATTGGCAGCATGGACCCCGGCGTTATGGTGACCATCACCTACAATGCCCCGAGTGAGGCATCTCAGCAAGTAGAGCGGGATATTGTCTTCGGCGAAAAAACGCTGATTCAGATTGGTCGCGACCCGGGCAATGATGTTGTTATTGCCTCCCCCAATGTATCCCGATTCCACACTCAGATCGAAAAAGTGGGGCAACGCTATCGTGTAGAAGATCTACGCAGTTCCAACGGGACCTATGTCAACGGAGAGCGAATCGAAGGGTCCGTCTGGCTAAAGCCTAACGATTCGATTCGGATCGGGCAATATCGCTTCGTGATGGGTAAGGATCAGCTTGCCAGGTATGACGATGGGAATGGTTTGCGGGTGGATGTGGTTGGGTTGAATAAGTGGGTTCGTCAGGATCTGAATATTCTTCAAAATATATACGCGTCTTTTAACCCCAGAGAGTTCGTCGTTGTCGTTGGGCAAAGCGGTGGCGGCAAATCCACATTCGTGGATGCGGTTGCTGGGTATCGTCCCGCAACCCCTCCATCTAAAGTGTATGTCAACGACATTGATATCTACACGCATTTCGATGCGATCCGCAACGAGATCGGGTTTGTGCCTCAAAAAGATATCATTCACATGGAATTGACCATCTATCAGGCGCTTGATTATGCCGCCCAATTACGCATGCCCGCAGATACTTCTTCTGAAGAGCGGTATAAACGGATCATGGAAGTTCTTGAAGACCTTGACCTGACACATCGCAAAGATGTTCAGATCAGCGGGCTCAGCGGTGGGCAGCAAAAACGCGTCTCAATTGGCGTTGAGCTGCTGACCAAGCCTGGTCTTTTCTTCCTCGATGAACCTACCTCAGGTTTAGACCCTGGCACAGAAACAGCGCTGATGCAACTAATGCGTCGACTGGCAGATCAAGGTCGTACCATCATTTTAATCACTCATGCTACAAAAAACGTGATGCTGGCAGACAAGGTGATTTTCCTTGCAAGAGGCGGATATCTGGCATGGTTTGGACCACCAGATGAAGCGTTGGCTTATTTTGATCAATATCGATCAGAGCGGGACCGCAGGGCTGGCAAGATCGAATTCGATGAAATCTATGCCATTCTGGATGATCCCGCCAAAGGCAAAGCGGAAGATTGGGCGAATCGGTATCGCACAAGCCATGCACATACAGAATATGTTCTCAAACCTTTGGCTGGCAGGTTGTCGCCTGAAACGGCTGCAACCATACCCCAACCAGAACGATTGCCACAAAAAGCAGGCAATACCAGGCAAGTTTCTTCTTTAAGACAACTGCTTATCCTTTCTGCTCGTAATATAAAAATATTAACCCGTGACCGGTTTGCTCTGGGGTTAATGCTGGCAACCGCACCTGTGGTCAGTTTATTGGATGTGATCCTCTCCTTCGTGATGGGTCGAAATATTTTTGACTTTTACGAAGGCAATATGTCACAAGTCATGATCACCCTTTTCCTGCTGACCATATATGGCATCATGGTCGGCGGTATTTCGCAGATGCGCGAGATCGTGAAGGAACAGGATATATACAGGCGGGAAAGGTTGGTGAATCTCAAGATCCTGCCGTATGTGTTATCGAAGGTCTGGGTGGCAGCGTTGCTGGCTCTTTATCAGGCGGTGGCATACACTGTAGTGCATTACCTTTCATTCAATATGCCGGGCGGCATACTCGAATTTGTGCAGGTCTACATCACTATGGCGTTGGCAACATTCGCCGGAATGATGCTCGGTCTGTTCGCCTCTGCATTGGCGCCGAATTCCAGTTCTGCCCCGTTGCTTGTCATCATTTTGATGTTGCCACAGATCGTGTTGGCGGGTGCATTGATTCCTGTTCCAAGTTTTGTGAGTGCGCCATTCTCAACGCGTTGGGCGTTTGAGTCGTTGATCGCCATCTCAGGCTCCGGGTCTGACGTGGCGGCGGATGTCTGTTGGGCGCTGCCTGCGGATGTGCGCAATTCAATGACATTGGAAGATAAACTTGCTAATAATTGCAAGTGTTTGGGCATCAATATGCTAAAACAGGAATCTTGCAATCATCCTGGTTTGGGCAAGTTCCGCATAGATTTGGTCGACCAGCCTCTGCCGGTTGCCCCCGCCCCATTACCTCCGGAGCCTGTTCGCCCGGTTGAACCTGTAGATCAATCGGACAACCTCGCCATGGCTGAGTTCTTTGCAAAACTCAAAGCATATGAAGTTGAGGTTGAACTCTATAAATTACAGGTTGAACAATTTCAAAAAGAGCAGATCGCCTATGAGACGGCAAATGTAGAATTACAGGTGGCAATTGCCCCTGCAGAAGCTGTTGTTAGGACGTTTGTGGACGGGTCTGGCTTTGCTTATGTTGACAAGAATGACCCATTGGCATATCACACCAAAGTGCTCACGACATGGGTAGTGCAATTTGTGATCATTCTTATTTTATTTACTGCGATTTTGTACCTGCAAAAACGTAAAGATGTGATTTAGGTTTAAATGCAAAATAAAAAGGTCGTTCTATTTCCATTGCTTATGATGATGATTTCTCTGGCATGTGGTGTGGGCGGTGCGGATGTCGCAAGGGAAAGTACCGTTGAGGCGATCAGCGCCCAGGTGCGCGCAACGGGCACTGCTTCTGCGGCGCAGGGCGCTCAAGCCACGCCAGAAGTGGATACAAATCCCGGCAACCTAACGGCAACAGCGGAGGCTTTTGCTCCGATTCTTGCGAGCCTGCCCAAGTACGGGGTGGATCCGTCAGAGGGTCAGATCGGTTGGGTGCATCCGCCCGTCTCAATGGATGCATCTGGTTATCATCACTTTGAATACGTCAATTATTATCTTGGAACCCTCGCCCAAGATTTCGTCATCTCGGCAGATATCACTTGGGATACTGTTGGCAGTACTTCAGGCTGTGGTTTTGTTTTGCGCTCGAACGGGCAGGAAAATGCGTTAGATCAATATGTGGCGATCATCACGCGTGTGGCGAGTGGGCACTTCCTTTTTTCTACCATGTCTGATGGTGAGATCGTTACAGGCAAAGACATTTATGCACGCTACAGTGATAAGAGTTTCAAGTGGGAAAACCTAACAACCAATCGCCTGACGATCGTTGGGCGTGGAAATCGATTTTGGGTTTACACAAATGATACCTTGATCGGTGAAGTTGACCCCAGCGCACCGCCCGTGAAGCCGAATATTCCGCCTGAGCCTGAAAATCCTGGGAAAAAGGCAGATGCCCAAGCGAAAGCACTTTATGAGCAGCAAAAACTTGAGCACGAAGCGATCGTTGCGCAAATCAATGCTGATTTTGCGGCACGAATGAGAGCCTACAATGGGGCAGAGACTGTTTTTGACCGCGGGTTTATGGCTTTGGTAGCCTTAAGCGAATCAGGGCGCAAAACGACTTGTTCATTCGATAATACATGGCTCTTCCTTATCGGTTCTCCATAACTGCGAAGAGCGATGTGATGTACGATATGGTACGGAGTATTCTCCGATAATATAAATTATA
>JBDKJK010000375.1:0-9276 GCA_039796675.1 Chloroflexota bacterium | reverse complement strand
AGCCAGAAGAATAGCTCCACAACGGGTTTATCTAATGTGACGGCAATGCCGATGATGAGCCATGCGGTCAAGCCGATCATTGCGCCACCCGCGCCGAAGGCTCCCCAAAGGAAGCGCTGGGCAAGCCCGCCGAAGTATCCGCCGCCCAAGCCTGTGAGTGCTACGGCTTCGGCAGTTTCTGCGGTGGCAACAAAGGAATGCAAAAGTGTGAGCAGCCAGAAAAAGAGAATGACACTGCCTATGGCGCGTTCGATGGAAAGTGGCGGAATGCGTTCGATCTTGCGCAAGACCAGCCATAAGCCGAAAACCAGCAAGCCGATCGGCAGGACATACATACCCCAGCCGAATAATTGCGCGAGAAAGAAAATGATGCCGCCAACAATAGCGGAACGATTTGCGGAGATTAGACCAAGTAGGATGATCACACCAAAAAATGCAAGCGCGATTCCAACGACATCCAGTTTGCGTTCGGGGGAGAGTTTTTCCCACCAGGAGATTTCACGTTGTGGGGCTGGGGGGGGAGGTGGCGGAACTTTATTTTTTGCCAGATCCTTGGCATGTGAATCCGCGCCGCCCTTTTTTGCAGGAAGGTTTTTGCCAACAGGCTTTGAGTTTTTCTTTTCAGGTGCGGAAGGTTTGAGGAGAGGCATGATACGTAAAACGTGATTCTTCCCAAAGGGAGGCTCACACTACTGCATGATTTGTGAAAAGATATTGTTAAATCATTATAGCACAAATGGTCTGTTTAACTTTTCACTACATGTAAAAACAGGTACAATTATTTCAGATGAAAATCTTAGGTTGCTTTTATCGAGTATCTTTGAATAAATAGCACACAACATGAAGCGGGGTAGAAAATCTTTTATTTGGTTATTGCTTCTAGCAAGGCGCTTCGGATCAGATTTTTACGATATGAAGAGAGCAAAGTTTGTAATACGATCCAACATAAGGTCAATAAGGGGGGCTCTTTGTCTGCCAGTCACTGGCGTAACCGGGTGAAAAAATGACCAAAGATTCTAAAGATAGAATACAGATGTTTGCGATTTTCGGTGTGGGTGTTGTATTTCTGGCAGCCGCAATCGGGTGGGTATGTTTTATCTATTACACCGAATATCCAGGCGAAACCTTGTATGTGGTTTCAGTCCTGTGTACGATGGCGATTTCAGGTTTTTTGAGTATCTATGCCAGGCAGCAACGAGAGGTAAAAGGCGCGCTGCTTTTTATGTTCATAGAGCTGGGTATCAGCTTTCTGGCGCTGTTTGAAATCTTCTCTGTCTTGAGCCAGACACGCGAGCAGGCCTTATTCTGGTTCAATATGCGATTTTTGTTGACGGCTTTCATCCCAGTGGGCTGGCTTGCATTTGTATTAACATTCAGTGGGCAAATACGTTTAATCTCAAAACCTCTTATGGCGGGCATGCTGGTCATTCCGGTTATCACCCAGTTGATGATGTGGAGCAATTCCCTGCACAGGTTGTGGATAACGCAGGATGTTGGCTTTCATCAAACGGGTCCATTCTGGATCGTTGAGACCAGTGCCCGTGTTCCGGCTTTCTGGTTCATGGTGCATTCTTTTTACAGCCTGCTCCTTGGTTTGACAGCCGCTGGGTTCCTGCTTCAAGTCGCCTGGAAAAAGCGGCGAACTTTTCGTGCGCAAGCATTATTGTTCACAATTGGCACCTTAATCTCATGGTACACATCTCTAATTCCAATATTCAACTTCATTCCCCAACCGGATTTCAATCCGTTCATCCCTGGGTTTGGTATCAGTTCTCTGTTTTATGCGTTGGCCGTCTTCCGCTTTGATTTTCTAAAACGATTCGCTCGCGGGGAATCTACATCTCCGATTCCAAGTTTGGATACAGCCTCGTTTCGCTCGATGATATTGTTCATCTTTATATTTCTGCTCATGGCAACCGGGCTAGCAAGCATTGGGTATTTGTCTTATCAGAATTATGAGCGTCAGTTCCGCAATCAGGTAGAAGCTGAGCTTTCAGCCATTGCCGAATTAAAGATTAATGAGTTGGAAAACTGGCGAACTGAGCGGCTGGAGGATGCGAGAATTCTTTACGAAAACCCGGTGCTTGTGGCACTTGTACAACGAGCACTTGAAGACCCGGCAGATGAACAGGCGCAAGCGGATCTTCAAGCCTGGCTCCAATCTATCACTAGAAATTCGCAGTATGATCGTGTTACCCTGCTGGACGCCCAGGCAGTAGAACGTTTTTCAGTGCCCGACTCGCCTCAAACATTTCCTGCTCACTTTCAAGATGTACAGGATGTGCTCGATACAAAACAGATCACCTTTTTGGATTTTCATCGGGATGTAAGGGACGGCCCCGTCTATCTTGCGATTCTGATTCCCTTGTTGACCGGTGAAAATAGAGATATGCCGGTTGGTGTTCTGATGTTGCGAATTGACCCGGAAAAATATCTTTATCCATTTATCAATGAGTGGCCCGTTGCAAGTGCCAGTGCTGAAACTCTGATCGTGCGTCAGGATGGGGATGACATCCTCTACTTAAATGATCTTCGCTTCGATCCATCGGCTGCTCTCAACTTGCGTATTCATCTGACGGAGGTTGATATTCCAGAAGTCCGAGTTGCAAATGGGCAGATGGGAATTGTCGAAGGTATGGATTATCGCGGGGAACCTGTGTTGGCAGATATCCATCCCATACCGAACTCGCCCTGGTTCTTAGTTTCCAAGATTGATAGTGTAGATATATTTGCCCCGTTAAGAAAGCGCGCATGGGAAACGTTTTTCCTCGTCACTGTCTGGATCTTGGGCGCAGGTGCGGGTTTGGGGGGGATCTGGCGGCAACAGCGCCTGCGCCACTACCGGGCGCAATATGAAACCGCCGAATCGCTGCGAAAATCTGAGGAGCGTTATAGGGATTTGGTAGAACAAGCTTCTGATGGCATCTTTCTGACAGACCCACAGACAAAATACATTGAAGTGAACCAACGTGGTTGTGACATGCTTGGATATTCACGCAGCGAACTTCTTACCATGAAAATAGCCGATCTGATCGCGCCGGAGGATCTGACGCATAGCCCGCCTCGCCTGCAGGAACTGCGGGAAGGGAAAACCCTGATCACAGAACGCAGGTTGAAGCGCAAGGATGGAAGTCTGCTGCCGGTGGAGATCAGTGCCAGCATGTTTCCGGATGGACGTTTTCAATCCATCATCCGGGATATCACTGAACGCAAACAGGCAGAGGAGGCATTGTCACGTGAGCGGGAATTATTAAACATATTAATGGACAATCTGCCACAGGAAGTTTATATCAAAGACCGTGAACGCAGGTTTTTATTGGCAAACGCGTTTGTAATACGCGCTTTAGGGGCTCAACATATGGATGATGTCATCGGGAAGCGGGATGAGGATTTCATGCCAGCATCTCTTGCAAAGCAGTTTGCCGACGAGGAAAATGAGTTGATGGCTATGGACAAGCCCTTGATTAATGATGAACACAGTCCTTCGCATAAATCTGGCACAAAACAATGGTATCTGCGTACAAAAGTCCCATTTCATGATAAGTCTGGCAATGTCCTTGGGTTAATAGGCATTGGCAATGACATCACCGAAAGCAAACGAGTGGAGGAAACATTACGAGCGAGCGAAATGAGATTCCGTGCGTTGTTCGAAGACATGCCGATCGCCATCTGGGAGGAGGATTTCTCCCAAGTCAAAATGCAACTGGACTTGCTCAAAGCTGCAGGCGTAACGGACTTCCACGCTTATTTTGACGAACACCCCGAGGTTGTGGCAGATTTAAATCGAATGATTCGGGTGCTGGATGTGAATAGGGCGGCGCTTAAACTTTACGAGGCGAAGAGCAAACAAGAATTGATAGAAAGCACATCTTCGGAGATCAGCCCAGGTGAAGCTGAACACACCCATGAAGATCTGATCGCCATTGCGATGGGCAAACCTGGCAATCAATGGGATGGTACAGATGAGACCATGACCGGCGAGACAATTCAGATCAGCCTGTCTTGGTCTGTAGTACCCGGACATGAGCATGACTATTCCAGAATCATCGTGACGACAATGGACGTCACCGAACGAAAACGTGCGGAGGAATATTTACGCGAGAGTGAGCGGAAATTTTCGATGATTTTCGACAAGGCGCCTTTTGCTGCATCCCTTTCAAAATTACCTGATGGCGCCCTCATCCTTGTCAATGAAGAATTCGAGAAAATATTCGGGTATACCCGGCAAGAAGCAATCGGCAAAAATTCATTTGAGTTGGGCATCAATCCAGATCCGGAACGACGCTCACAGATCGCTGCCATGGTACAGTCACAGGGAAAGGCGCACAATGTCGAACTAAACTTACACACGAAGACCGGGGCAGAACGCATATTTTTGCTCAATATCGATCTAGTGGAAATGGGAGGGGAACGATTCGCACTTCAGACCGCTCAAGATATCACCGAGCGTAAAAGAACCGAGGCACAAATAGAGTATCAAGCAAATCTGCTTGCGCATATTAACGATTCGATCATTGCTGTTGATAATAAGTACCATATTACTGCTTGGAATCACGCCGCCGAGATAATGTATGGCTGGACTGCTGAGGAAGCTCTGGGTAATCTTTCCACAAATATTATCAGGTCGGCCATGACGGCAGAAGAACGACAGGAAATATTAAAGCAGTTACATGAACTTGGAATGTATCGAAACGAAATCATCCAGTATCGCAAAGACGGACAGCCCATACATGTTGAAACAAGTACCATTACTCTCTATGACAAGGATAAGCAGAACACGGGGCTGTTGAGCGTCAATCGAGACATCACCGAGCGCAAACAGGCTGAGAAAAAACTGGAAAAACAGAACCAGCGCCTCAAAACTCTACGTGACATTGATACTGCCATCCTTGCAGCGGATTCGGTGGAAAATATCGTCGGCGCGGCGCTAGAACACATCCGCGAATTGATCGGCTGTGAACGCGCCAACCTGGCGCTGATTGACTGGGAAAAGAACGAAGCTGTGAATTTCGATGTAAGAGAAGCGAAGGAATCAGCCATCTCAAAGGGTGCGCGTGTGTCGCTCGATGCGATTCAGGATATTCTTCGAGTTCTTTCTCAAAATCAAGCGGTACTGATGAAAGACTTGACCCTCTTGCAAGACCCGCCGCCTCAGATCAGAATCTTTATCAACGAAGGCTTGCGCTCCCGCTGTATCCTGCCGCTATTGTCGCAGGGCAAAGTGATCGGGTCACTCGCCTTATCTTCTAATATCCCAGACTACTTCGATGATGAGAAGGTCAACCTCGGGCGCGAGGTTGCCAACCAGATCGCAATAGCAATTTCGCAAAATACCCTTCTCAATGATCTGCGCATCCTTAATGCAAGTCTCGAACAGCGTGTGGCACAGCGTACCGCTGAATTGAAAAAAATAAATATCGAATTGGAACATGCCAACCGCGCCAAAGATGAGTTCCTCGCGACCATGAGCCATGAATTGCGCACCCCGTTGAACAGCATTTTAGGAATGTCAGAAACCCTGCTGGAGCAAAGGCGCGATCCGCTTAGTGAATACCAACAGAGATCGTTGCAGACCGTTGCCTCCAGTGGAGAGCACTTGCTGGAGTTGATCAACGATATCCTTGATCTCTCGAAGGTCGAAGCCGGTAAATTCGATTGTTATCCCCAGACCATCGGTGTAGACGATTTGTGCCGCTCGAGCCTAGCTTTTGTAAAAGAGCAGGCAACCAGGAAATCGATAACACTTACCTACAAGAATCAACAGGCAGTTCCAAGAATTTATGCCGACCCTCGTCGCCTTAAACAGATCCTGATTAACCTGCTTACCAATGCGGTCAAATTCACGCCGGAGCATGGGCAAGTCATTTTGCATATTCGCGCCGATGCAGAACAGGATCGAATCCTATTTTCAGTCATTGACACTGGTATTGGCATCGCACCTGACGATCTGAGACAACTATTCCTCCCATTTTCGCAAGTAGATAGCAGCCTAACACGTAAGTATGAAGGCACAGGTTTGGGGTTGGTACTGGTTCAAAAGCTGACAGATTTACATGGCGGCAGTGTCGATGTGGATAGTGAAGTTGGCAGGGGAAGTCGCTTTACGGTCAACCTTCCAATCGGACAAGCCATGCTGGGTCAACAAGAAACCGGTGAAAGCGGCGGCAAACTATTGGCTACCCAAACTGGGGAATTAAGTAATCTTTCTACCAAGCCCATGGATCGAGGAAAAATCCTTCTGGCAGAAGACAATATGGCGAACATTCTGACCATTGGTGAGTACCTAGAAAGTCATGGGTACCAGATCATAGTTGCTCATAATGGTTTCGAAGCCATTGAAAAAGCAGAGGAGGTTCATCCAAACCTCTTCTTAATGGATATCCAAATGCCCGCACTGGATGGGCTGGAGGCGATTCGCCGCTTGCGCGCGGGCACTCGCTTCGCCTCCACGCCGATCATTGCCCTCACCGCCCTGGCCATGCCCGGCGACCGGGAACGTTGTTTCGATGTGGGCGCAAACGAATACATGAGCAAGCCCGTTAGTTTAAAGTTGCTGGCAAAGACCATTGAAAAGATGCTCAATACCTATAAAACCAGTCAACCTGAATAGTTGTTATTGCCTGAAGCGGAATTTCAGGCGATAACAATTCAAAACAAAAACGGCGGCAATGTTCAACATCGCCGCCGTTTTATTACTGATACAAACCAACTACACTGCCAGCACCTTCACCATTTGATGGTATTCCAGGTTTACTTTGCGCTTGTTGGTGATAACGTCATGTAGCGGAACATACTCGATGCCCTTGCCTTTGAGCCCGGTCATTACACCGTGGGTTCCTTCCAAGAGCGCTTCCACAGCTTTCACGCCCATGCGAGAGGCGAGCAGACGGTCATACGCCGTCGGCGAACCACCGCGTTGAATGTGCCCGAGAATGGTCATACGTGTATTGAAACCCAAGTCCATTGCATCAATTGCCTGAGCCAGGTCGGTTGTGCGTAGATTTGAACCTTCTGCATTGATGATAATCGCGTGGGTTTTTCCGCGCCGATAGGCAGCTTCGATTGCATCTGCCACCTCTTTGAGGTCAACTGGAAATTCAGGTGTGAGAACCATTTCTGCACCGCAGATGATGCCCGCCATCACAGCCAGGTAGCCGCTGTTGCGTCCCATGGTTTCCACCAAAAAAGCGCGTTGGTGAGAGGAAGCCGTGTCGCGCAGCTTATCTACTGCGTCCATGATGGTATTCATGGCTGTGTCTGTGCCGATGGCAATGCTCGTGCCCCAGATATCGTTGTCGATGCTGCCGGGAATACCAACCACCTTCACGCCTTGTTTTGAGAGGGCGTTGGCGCCATTCATTGAACCTTCGCCGCCGATGACGATGAGAGCATCCATACCGGCTTCATTCATCTTGCGAATGGCATCACGTTGCCCGAGGGGTTCCTGAAAGCGTTTGCTGCGGCTGGTTTGCAGCACCGTCCCGCCGCGTTGAAGAATGCCGCCTACATCGCGAGCGCCCAAGGTCTTAAACTCGCCGTTCAACAGTCCTTCATAACCGTTCATTACGCCGATCACGCCAATGTTGTTCGCCAGCGCCGTTCGCACTACTGCACGGATTGCAGAGTTCATTCCGGGGGCATCGCCGCCCGATGTCAAAATACCGATCTTCATTCTATATTCGTTCATCTTAAAGTTCTTTCTTTATAACAAAGGTGTCAAAATCGCGTGCCACCACGGTGTCTTTAAAGACGGTCTGCGCTTCTGCAAGTACATCCCTTCCGCGATACCGCCGCGAAATATGCGTAAGAATTAGTTTTTTAACCCCTGCTTTTTGGGCAAGTTCCGCGCCCATTTTGGCGGTGAGATGTGAGAACTGCCCCGCCATTTCGGCTTCTTCATCCAAGTATGTTGATTCGATCACGACCGCATCGGCATCTTGACATGCGTCGATCAGGTTATCGATCCGTCCTGTATCGCCGACGATGACCAGCTTGCTGCCTTTTTCCCAGTCACCCAGCACATCTTCCGGTTGGATGCGTTTTCCATCTGCAAGAGTAACGGCTTCGCCGCTGACCAATGCCTTTCGTTCCGGTCCGAACGGCACGCCCAGCGCATCTGCTTTTTCAGCCAGAAACGGACGGCGTGCTTTTTCTTCAAAAATATAACCGAGGCTATCTGCCTTACCGTGTGAAACGGGGAATGCTGTAACCGTGAAATCTTCCGCCTCAAAAATGACCCCGGGCTTGATCTCCACCAGACGAAGCGGCATCGGCGTTTTCTTTCCACGTAAGACAACGTCATAAAGCAGGGTTTTGACCCGTTCCAATGCACCTTTGCTGCCATACACCTCAAACTCTTCGATTGCTTCCCAGCGCAGGAAGGTTGAGAGTAGCCCGCCCAAGCCAAGGATATGGTCGAGATGCCCGTGTGTAATGAGAGCACGCGTCAGCCGCTTGAATCCCTTGCCTGATTGCAGGATCTGCCGCTGGGTGCCTTCGCCACAATCGACCAAAAAACGATATTCGTTATGAGAAACGATATGAGAGGAAAGTCCGCGGTGCGCCGACGGCGCGGATGCCGATGTGCCTAGAAATAGAATTTCGAACAAATTGAATCCTGTCCAACTGCGAGGAAGCCAATGCCCCGCGAATCGATCGTTTGAGAGTTACACTCTATCGCGCATAGTACGAAACCAGACGATAAGCCTTGCAATTTTACCTTAACTTGTACGATGTCTCTGATCTCGCATCATGGGTGACTGTCATTGATTTTCAGCCACTTAATTGCCCCATTCCCTGCCCATCTTCCGCTTGCAAAACAAGCCGTAAGCAAGTATCCGCCTGTTGGCGCTTCCCAATCGAGCATTTCGCCTGCACAGAAAACGCCCGGCAGATTCTTCAACATCAAATTTTCATCCAGCGCATCAAAAGTCACACCGCCTGCTGAACTGATAGCTTCATCAAGTGGGCGCGTCGCGATCAGGGTCACTGGTAAATTCTTGATATAAAACGCCAGCCGTGATTCTGTAAACTCATCCTTTGGCACAAACTCGCGCAGTAAGCCTGCCTTCACACCTTTCATTCCCACTGTTTTTTCCAAATGGCTCGCCATAGACTTTGAACCGCGCGGCTTTGATAATTTTTCTACCAATTGAGCTTCCGTTTTATCGGGTGCAAGGTCAAGCTGCATCACAGCTTTTCCATTCTTTGCGATCTCATCACGCAATGGCGCCGACGCGGAATAGATCAACCCGCCTTCCACGCCTTCCTTCGTCA
>JBDKJK010000374.1:0-2700 GCA_039796675.1 Chloroflexota bacterium | reverse complement strand
TGGAAAGCAAAACACCGATGAGGCTTACACCACTAAAATCGGGTTTGAAGAGAAAGAACAAAATGAACCAAATGGGAATCAAACCCATAATGGTCAGGATCTTGAAAGCCACATTGTTGACCAACGCGTTTGTGAGCATGGGATGAATAGGTTTAACCAATTCACCTGAGAGTGAACCATCTTGGATCTTATAGGCAAAAGTATGGATGACAATATTACTGGTGATCTGGTCGCAGATAAGCAACACCATGTAATAGGTAGTGAAGTCATTGGCAGTAAACCCGTTGACATCACCCTTCACCTTCGCAATGCTCGTCCACACGGCGAGATAGATGATCGGGGAAACTAGCCAATACATCAGATACATCAACAAATTGGCGCGGTACTGCCACTGCTCCGCCCAATTCACTTGCCAGAGTCGTTTGAAAATCAAAAACATAATTCACCAAATTCTTTCTACCGCCAAGACCGCTAAGGTCGCTAAGTTTTTTTCTTTGCGCTCTTCGCGTGCTTCGCGGTTCAAAAGGTTACGAATTAAATGCCTGCTCGATCACATCCTCGATTGGCGGATCGGCGATGGTGATATCGCGGATGGGCAAGTCCGCCAGAAGCCGCGAGGTGACGCGGGTCACTTCCTCCGCCTTGACCTGGATATAGCGCTTCTCGGCATCTTCTTCGTTTTGGACTACTTCCCCATATTTGCTCAAGTCATGCGAATCCGCATCGGCAAGCATCACACCGATCAACTTGAACGGTGCAATCTTCTTCGAAAGGTCGTTGATGCCGCCATCGTATTTCAACTGTCCGTGATGGATAATGATGATGCGCTCGCACAAAGCAGTGACATCCGCCATGTAGTGACTGGTCAATAAGATAGTCGCACCGGTGCGCTTGTTATATTCACGCAAAAACTCGCGGATGCGCGCCTGACCCGTGATATCCAAGCCGATGGTGGGTTCATCCAAAAACAAAACTTTGGGGCGGTGTAAAAGTCCAGCCGCGATCTCACACTTCATGCGCTCACCCAAAGACAAATTACGGACCGGCTTTTTCATCAGCGGTTCGAGTTCAAGCAATTCATCCAACTCTTTGTATGTGGCTTTGTATTCATCATCGGGGATGCGATAGATGGCTTGATTCAACAGGAATGAATCCGCGGCAGGAATGTCCCATGAGAGGCGGTTGCGTTGACCCATCACCAGCGTCATCGAGCGCAAGTATTCGGGTTTGAGGTCCCAGGGCGTGAAACCCAACACATCGGCACTGCCCCCGGTTGGGTGAAGCAACCCAGATAGCATCTTCAACGTTGTGGTCTTCCCAGCACCGTTCGGTCCGAGAAAGCCGACCACCTCGCCCTGCTCGATATTAAAATCAACCTGCTGAACGGCTTTCACTTCTTTATATTTGCGTTTGAAAAAACTACGAACCGCCGCGCCAAACCCGCCTTCGCGCTCCGGCACCTGATACGTTTTACTTAATTGTTGAACTTGAATGGTTGGGGACATATAAAAATCTCTCCTGAGAAGGGAGGGATTTTATCATTTTTAGAACAAAAGTGCTAGACTAGAATTCCGACACGCGATACCAAATATCCACGTTTACATGGATGGTCTTGGAATGCTGCACGTCCATGCCGAGGCTCGGCTCCGGTTCGGCAGGCGCAGAACGAAAGGCTACCTTCGCCTGTGCCTGAAACGGCATCGTCGTTTCTTCATCGTACACATTCTCGTTCAGATCATACACGCCCAACAACTTCACCCCCATGGTCTGCGCAACCTTTGCGGCTTTGGTTTTGGCTTTATCCAACGTTGCCAACAACAAGGCTTCACGCGCCGCCTCTTCGTCGTACTTCCATTCGGTGCGTGTGAGCGAAGCATTTTTCTGCGATGCAATCACATCGAGAATCTCTGCGAACTTTGCCAAGTCTTCACAGCGGATTTTCAAACGATAGGATGCCGTGGATGATTTCAACACCGCGCCCGTGGATGTGGACACAGCCACGCCTTGAAGCGTAACAGCATCTTCCTTAACCACAGCCTGTTTCAGCGCTTCAAGCAGTTGATTCACCTCTTTGGCTTTTTTCATCGCCTCGTTCCCGCTCACCAGTGATGAACCTTTCACCGTCACATGCAAGTCCGCATATGTAGCGAAGATTTCTTCCTTATGAGATGCAGAGACTTTGATAGTATCGGGTTTGTGGTCCATTTTTATCCTTTTATAAAGCAACGTAGAACAAGTCTATAGACTTGTTCTACGTTACCGCCAACTTATTCTTCGGATATTTCTCGTAGCGCTTCTCTTCCATTACACGGCGGATTCTGTCGAAGCCTTCCCAGACATCGGCAAAGGAAAGATAAATTGGCGCAAAGCCGAGGCGTAGATTATCAGGTGCGCGGAAGTCGGGGATGAGGTTCATCTCTTCGATGAGGGTGCGGTTGATGCGGTAGCCTTCGGGGTGGCGAATGGAGATGTGCGAGCCGCGCATGGCAGAGTCAACTGGGGAACCTAGCGAAAAGCCGAAGGGGACGAGCCAACTTTCCGTTAAGAAAGAGGCGAAGTCCGTCATCAAGATGGATTTTTCACGAAGTGCGTCCATGCCTGCTTGAAGCATCGGTTCGAGGGCGGCTTCCATTGTGAGCAAAGAAATCATGGGTTGTGTGCCGACGAGGAAGCGTTGTGCGCCGGGCGCGGGTTGATAGT
>JBDKJK010000373.1:0-5822 GCA_039796675.1 Chloroflexota bacterium | reverse complement strand
AGAACGACTACCCCTGCGAGTAGGTAGCGGACTCCGTTGAAGATGTAGACGCTGCCGACTTGCCCGGCGACGCGTTGGGCTACGAAGGCGGAGCCCCAGATGATGGAGATGAGGAAGAGGGTAATATCTGCTTTTAGACGCATGGTTTTGGGTTGAAGGTTTAAGGGTGAAGGTTGAAAGATTGTACTGTATTTCGAGATTGGATATTCGAGATTTGAGATTGGAGATTAGGTATTTGAAGTGTGTAATGCGTGATGGATGGGAGTTGAGGCGGGGTTTAGTTGTATACTTAACTCAAAGCCACCACACGGGCGGTACCAGAAAGGCACTACGATTCAAAAGTTTTCCTTTGCGACCCCTTTGCGTTAAGAAAATCTTTGCCATTTCAACAAAGTATACATGGTAGCAACTTAGGTTAGTTACCTCGAGTTGCTACCATGAGATCAAAAAAGAACTTTGCCGCGAATACTTCGATACACTTAGTACAGGTTTCGCTAATTCACGCGAATTTTTGGATTTGTTTTCATGAAAATTCGCGTAATTCGCAGCTAAGGTTTTAGGTTTTCAACACAATTAGCTAAGTAGCAACGTAGGTTCCTTATGAACTTCTCCTTTATTCAAATCACAGATCACCATCTAACACAAGCCGATTCTCTCTTTCTGAACGGATTCTCAACCAGGCATGCCTTTCGCTCAGTATTAAGGCACATTGCCCAACATACCAATGTGCAAGCTGATTTTATGGTATCAACCGGCGACCTTGTAGAAACCCCAACCGAGTTTGCCTATCAAGAATTTCTTCAGATGGTACACGCCGCTCACACATCTGCCGAAATGCCGGGTCCTATACATATTTCGATCGAAGGGCTTCAAGAATTCTCTGCATATTTCCTGCCTGGCAACCATGACGACAGACAACATTTTTTCAGCCATCTATATCCCCGCACAGGCTCTGCTCGTTTGATGAATGCCGCATTCATTCATAAAGGGATTCAATGTATCTGCCTCGATTTTGGTCCCAATGCTAAAGCGGTCGTTCATGTAGAAACGCTCGATTTTCTTTCAAAGTCCCTGCGAACAAACCTGCCATCCATCATCTTTATGCACCATCAAGTAGTAAAAATCGGCAGTCGCTGGTTAGACGAATTTCTCGCAGATGACCTGCCTACATTCTGGAGCGCCCTAGAAGGCTACAACATACTTGGAATCTTCTGCGGGCATATTCACACGACCTATGAAAAAATAATAAATGGTATTCCTGTTTTCGGTCTACGTTCCACCGCCTGCCCATTTGTTTTACAAGATGAACCCCTAGCTTGCCTAATGCCTCCGCAGTATCGAGTCGTCCATCTCAAGAACGGAATTCTCTCCACTCAAATTTTTGAAGTGCCGCTCTAAATATCTCATCGTGCGAACTTGAAAAAGCGCTCAACAAAGTGCTCAAAGAGAAGTCACATCATAGTCTGTAGCGCGGCGCAACCCCAGTTGTGTCAGCTTGGCTGGAGCGATTCTAAGAACAAAATTCCGAAGCGTACACAATAGCGGATTTGCAATCTGAACGCCCTTACCAATCGACCAAGACGTGTTTGTGACCCACGCCGTACGCTCATGGCGTTCACCTTCATACCGCCTCAGTGCAGACCTGTAATCTGCCTCCTCTTTCAGCGAGCGCGCCAACACATAAGCCGACTCGATCGCCATACAAGCTCCCTGCCCCATATTGGGCGTGGTTGGGTGAGCCGCATCACCCAGCAGGGTCACGCGGTTTTGTGTCCAAGATGAGAAAGGCAGAATATCATAAAGATCATTTTGCAAGATCATGCCGGAGGGCGTCTCTTCTAACAGATCACGGATGGGGGTATGCCAACCTTGGAATAAACGTAATAGTTTGGCTTTTCTCTCTTCCCCTGAAAGTTGCTCGCCTGCTGGCTGATTATTCGTCGCAAACCAATATACACGCCTCTTATCCACCCGGACGATTCCAAAACGCTGCCCACGCCCCCACGATTCAGAAGTCAGCCCGAGCGCCGAGGCACTCGTTGTTTCCACAACACCACGCCAGGCGCTGCAGCCAGCATACCGTAAACGCAAGTTCGGCATCATCTGTTTACGCGCAAGCGAATGAATGCCGTCGGCACCGATAAGCAGATCCGCACTGTCTGTATGACCCTTCTCAAAGTAGGCAGTGACCTGATCATCGTTTTGCTCAAAACGAATAAAAGGCATGCCAAGCATTAAGGTGTTCGGCTCAATAGCCTGTATAAGAATGTCATGCAAGGCAGCACGATGAATTCCAACAACAGGCTCCCCAAGGCTTTTTTTCAAATGCTCAATTCCTGCCGCAGATAAAACCTCTCCTCTGGAAGTGAGCAGCTTCGAATGTTCAATTTCTGCGCCGGTCGAAATCACCAGATCAGCAATCCCCAATTTTCGCAAAACCTTCATGGCATTTGCCCATAAGATCAGCCCGGCGCCCACTTCTCCCAGTTTATTTACCTTTTCATAGATCTTCACCTCAAAACCGTATTGTTGCAAAGCGACCGCAGTGCAAAGCCCGCCTATTCCGCCACCGATGATAATGACCTTCTTCATTTACATCTCCCAAAAAAATATGTTGAAAGTCTATCATGAATAAACTTTCAACATATTTGTCATGTATCAAGAGAATAACTCTGCAAAACCATTATCTTACTCCGTATATTGTGGAAGTGAGGGCAGGGTCTTTAGGTACGCGTAAATCGCCTTTAACTCATCATCGTAGAACTTGGCATAATCCTTCCACGGCATGAATTCGGAGTCGAGTTCATGCCCGCCCGGTGTAATGCCGGTGCGAATGGTATTGATGAAATCATCCTCAGACCAAAAAGCCACTTCACCGCCAGGAGTTAAGTTCGGAGAAATCTTCGTCTTGGTTGGGTCAGGGAAGGGACCTCCGTTCAATTCCTGTCCGTGGCACAAGCGGCAATCGTGCGTATCTACCATGTATTTGCCGAACTCTACAGTTGGGCCTGCTTCTACAGCAGCCACATGCGTTTCATGGCTCACCACTTCAACTGGCAGTTGCGGAAGCACACCCGCCACAAGCATGATCTTTGCCAAAGGCGTGAAACTTGCTCCGTTCGTTTGATGGTCAACAGGTGGAAGCGTATAGAGATAGGCAATGATCGCAGCCAGTTCCTCATCGCTCAGGTATGAAGTGGAGTAAACAGCAGGCATGAAGATTGGCTTGTTTTCAGCATTGATTCCATGTCGAATCGCACGCACAAAGTCTTCGGTAGTATACGTAGCCCCTACGCCGCCTTCACCGCTGGTCAGGTTGGCAGAGTCAACACTCCCAAGCGGACCCGCCTCAAACCATTTTTCAATACCGCCAAGGTCTGCTCCGTGACAGCCCGCGCACAATGAATCAACACGATGTTTCCCCAGCTCCAAACTGGCTTCATCTGTAGGCAAAAAAAGATCTGAAGGTGGAAAATCATACGTCTTGTTCAGGCGCGAGTCTCCAACAAAAAACATCACCAACCCAGCCACAAGCACCAACCCCAACAATGACCCCACTACAATGCCGATCCATTTCAATATTTTCTTCATGCTCTACAGCCTCCTCTGACAATAAAATAATTTTAAACATCCCCATCATCTTACTGAATATTGCAGAAGATTACAATAATTATTTCCTTTCAGATTTCCGAATCACCAACTTCAACCCAGACCAAACCTCATTAACTGCACAGACTTTCACATCCACAAAACCCATGGGCAATGCGATCTCACGGATGACATCCTCTGTAATATCCGTTTGTACTTTCGACGTTTTCTTCGCCCAGGAAACCCACACAAACCCATCTTGTGCAAGCTCGGTGCGGAGCGTAGAAAGTACAGCCTCTAAAAAAGAGCTGTCTGTGGCAAATACATGCGCCGCCTGCACGGGTGAAGCAACGTTCGAAGCCAACGCCACACCTTTTGGCAAGTCACCCAACCAGCTCTTATATTCCCGTGGCACATTGATCGTCAAAACCCGTAAAGGCGGTTTGGTGAAACCTAATTTTTTATAAAGGGAAGTTCCTGAATAGCCTGTATCCATACCGATAATCCTTTCGAAGAGGATTAAGTGTACCCGCATTCGAAAAATTACAAGTCAACACCCCTTGACTTAAAGTAAAGTTTGCTTTACAATACAAAAAGTCAAGCAAACTTTACACAAGGAGATAACACTTGAACACACAAAACCTAGGGAGCAGAATTGCAATCGCCGCCGGAGTTGGAAGCGCGGTCAGCGTCTCTTCTCACAATATTGCTGTAGGTGTTGGGGTAGGCGTCGCCATTTTCATCGCATTTAGCGTTTTTGGAAATTTTAAAAAGGATTAATCCCATGAATCAGGACCAAGTTCAAAAAAGATATTACAAAGAGTTTTTTATCGCCATTAGTGCTTATGTGGTCATTTTGATCGGCAGCATTAGCATTCTTAAATACATCACACTCCCCCAACCTGCCCAAGTGCTCATCGCCATTTTGCCTATGGTTCCCATCGTCTTTATCATCATCGCCATCATGCGCGGAATGCGCGACAGTGACGAACTTCAACAAAAAATTCAATCCTATGCCATCATGTTTTCAGCCGTAGCAACCGGTTTGATCACCTTCAGTTATGGTCTACTGGAAAACGTCGGCTTTCCACCCTTCCCCACCATTTGGGTGCTACCCATGATGTTCATGTTCTGGGGTCTTAGCCTTAGCTACTTCTGGAAAAAATATCAATGAACAACAACCTCAAGGTCTTGCGTGCCGAAAGGGACTGGTCTCAAGCCGATCTTGCAGAAAAGCTGAACGTCTCCAGGCAAACGGTCAACGCACTGGAAACCGGCAAATACGACCCCAGCCTTCCGCTTGCATTTAAGATTGCCAGTCTCTTCGGGAAAAAGATCGAAGAAATATTTTTCCCGGAAAAAGAAAACTAACTGCTACAATAGAACCATCTTTTTTGGATGGTTCTATTTTTATGACTCGCTGGCTCGACCCTCAACCTGTAGACATCCCCGCCTCTTTCCAAGACTTGGGCTTGCCTCCCCTCATCACACAGACTCTCCTCCGGCGCGGAATCAGCTCTCCCGTCGAAGCCGAGGCGTTTCTTTATCCCGAAAAGAATCCAAGCTCGCAATTTCCAGATATCGAAAAAGCTGTCGATCTCATTCAAATGGCTATCCGCAACAAAGAAAAGATATGTGTGTGGGGCGATTTTGATGTAGATGGGCAGACATCTACTGCCCTGCTCGTGCAGACCTTGCAAGCCTTGAATGCGGATGTGGTTTACTACGTGCCCGTGCGCGGAAAAGAAAGCCACGGCATTCACATCGAGTCGCTTAAACCGATCATCGATAACGGCGCAAAATTATTGTTGACTTGTGACACAGGCATCACCGCCCACGAAGCCATTGACTACGCCAACGCCCACGGGCTAACCGTCGTTGTCACTGACCATCACGATCTCGGCGAAACGCTTCCGAATGCCAAAGCCATTATCAACCCAAAGTTATTGCCAGAAAATCATCCGCTACGAAATTTGGCTGGCGTGGGCGTGGCATACAAACTGGCTAAAGCACTCTTAATCGAAAATCAAAAATCTGAAATCGTAAAATTACTTGACCTCGTTGCTCTCGGTCTCATCGCCGATGTTGCTCTGCTTCAACATGAAACCCGCACGCTTGCAAAACAAGGCGTTGAGCAATTAAGAAACACAAACCGCCTGGGTCTGCGTGTAATGGCAGAGTTGGCTGGCGCAGCTTTTGAAACTCTCACCGAAGAGACCATCGGCTTTACGTTT
>JBDKJK010000372.1:0-8267 GCA_039796675.1 Chloroflexota bacterium | reverse complement strand
AATTCATATCAAAGACCTATTGGAGCATCCCGAAAAGCAAACCGAGCAGCTCCGCAAAAATGCAGAGCACATTCAGAGCATCCACCCGCAATACACAGCAAATCAATATATTGAAGCATTTAATCTCGCTCTTTCAATAACCGGAAAAAGCGCGCCTCACAAAATATGGCAGGAACCTGATGCCGCGTAAAGTGTGGTGGTCAATTCTTGCTGGGTCAATACTGCACGGGATATTTGTGCTGACTGCCCGATATCACTGGAGTTACGACGCTTATACTCACATGCTCTTCGGAAACCATTATTTTGAAAATTGGTTCGGGTTGTGGGAACCGCGCTGGTATACCGGGTTTGAAGTCGTCTCCTATCCGCCTTTAATGCATCAACTCATTGGCGCGTGGTCCTTTATCACGGGCGTAGAAAAGGCTTTTGCCATTATGCTATGGCTCACGGCAAGTCTGGTTCCACTCGCCATGTATGCATGGAGTCGCATCTTTATCGGCAAGACAGCATCTGCCAATGTAGCTCTCATCTCAGCCGTTCACTTACCAATCTTTGTCACAGCTCACATCTTCGGTCAATTGCCGTTTCTGGCAGCTACCACATTGGCATTGTTCGAAATGTCTGCATTTGCACTGTTCCTAAAACATGGCAAACTACAGCACTTTCTGCTTGCTGTTTCTCTTACTGCTACGACTATGGCAATGCATCATGCCACATTGATGGCACAACCTTTTTTATTTTTCGCCGTCATTTTGGCGTGTGCAGACAGAACAGAAATCAAAAGAACGGGTTTGCGAATCGCACAATATCTTTTATTGGCAATTCCGGCAGGTTATCTAATCATTTTGCCTTTCTGGATGTGGGGGCAAACCCAGCAGCTGCAAACGCCCATCGACCATCCCTCACGCCATAACTTCTTCCAATCTCCGCTTGCCGCCGCGATCTTTTTCCTGCCCTATTATTTACCACTTGGCTTCTTCATTCCTTTCATTTTCAAACGCCTCCACACAAAACATATCGGCTTGGTCCTCACCTTTATCTTCTTCTTCATCATGGGCATGGGTGGCACCACTCCACTGCCAAGCCTGCTCTTCGGAAAAAATTGGGAATGGCTGACCTACGACCGCTTCGCCTTTTGGGCGAGTCTTCTCCTTATCCTTTTCGTAGCGATGACCTTCCCCCGCCTCAAACGAAGCTGGCGTCTGAATCCACCCGTTCGCCTTTTACCACACTGGAAGCCAAACCCCGCTCGCATCATCCTTGCCATCCTTTTTTTCTTTTCACTCAGCTCGTGGCAAACGCCCATCCAATTACCCCTTCAGCCCAAGCAGATTGATATGAAACCCATCGTCTCTTTTTTGGAAGAAGACAAGCACTCAGACTGGCGTTATCTCACTTTCGGCTTTGGTGACCAATTTGCGTATCTGAGTCTCTTAACCGCCGCCACCACCATAGACGGAAGTTATCACACCGCACGCACTCTGCCCGAACTACGCGAAAGTGGAATTGGTCAGATCGACACCGCCCTTTGGGCATTGAAAGGTATTCCTGCCATTGCTCCCATTTTGCAAAAATCGAGTACACATGGTGTGCGTTGGGGATTTGTTAATCAATGGGAGTATGTCCCTGAACTAATAAAAGCTGGCTGGAAATACAAAAAGACCCTGAGCAATAATATAGCCGTATGGGAAAACCCAAATGCCACCCTGCCACCACCAACCCAGCCGCCGCTAAAAAGGACAGGCGAAAAACTGGCATGGGGAATCCTTCCGATGCTATCTTTGATCTGCACTCTGATGCTGACGGCTTGGTGTTTCATGCCGCGCCACCGCCGCCGCGAAAGCACCCCAAGCTAACCAATGCATCAACCGCCCAGGCACCAACATCCATGGGTAGTGATCGAATAGACCAAGAACTGTTACAGCAAGGATCAATGTGAGTCCCAGAATGCTATTTGGATCGTGAAGATATCGTCGATTGCGAAAGACAAAATAGAAAGGCAGGATAATCGCTGAAACAAAGAATACAGCGCCGAACATGCCTGTTTCCATTGCCGCAGCTAAAATGGAGACATGCGGCGGCTGGTAGCTCATCCGAAAGACTGGGTAATATGCCTGCATCGCAACCACCGAAGCCCCGAGCCCGATCCCAGTCAACGAGTTTTGGGCAAAAATTTGATGGGCTTGATCATAGAGATAGATACGCTCCACCACGGCTCCGCGCTCCACGCGATTCGTAGTAAAGGAGTCGTTCACGTCGAAACGTGCGGCAATATAATTACGATTATTTTGTATAAAAGGAATCAACACCAAGGCACAGGTTAATATCAAGAAAATACCACGCCCAACCCCGTAGAGATTACGCTGTAAAAGAGTCACGCTCAAGAGAAATAAAGTACCAATTGCTAATGAAACCCATGCCGAACGCGAATATGTCAGCAGCAAGGCTGCACTCGCCAACACGAATAAAATTGTTGCAAAAATTCTCAACCATTTTTCAGAACCACGTGCAACGATCAGGCTAAACAATGCCAACATGCCAAAGGCAAGGCAACCACCTAAAATATTGGGATGGTCGCTCAAACCATACGCACGCAAAAAGCGGACACCATCCACTTCAAGAATGCTCATAAAAGGCGCGTTTGGGTCCAATGAATATTCGCCCAACCACCAAGCCCCAAGATTACGCTGTGTGAGTGACTGTCCAATAGCGAACACAGCTTGCAAGAAGACCATGACGCCCAGTGGAACAACAAACAAAATTGGAGACTGGATCTCATTCACGATAAACAGATATAAAACAAATAGACCAGCCAGCCGAAATAAATGATACGCCGAGAGTAAGATATCCAAACTGGATGTCAATGAAAACATCGCAACAGCCAATAAACCTAATAATGGAAAAGCAATGGAGATATGCCCAAATGAAATCGTGCGTTTATTAAGTAAAAGAGAAACAAGCCAAAAAAACAGGCTCAGTGCCTGTGCCGCATCCATAGCGTAGAAAAGGAAGTCAGTGTAGTCACCATACACTCCTAAAAGCGGACGGGCTTGCATAACAATTCGCAACCGAAATGGCAACAAGATCAACAGAATCGCAAAAGACCCACGCGCCAAGTGGAGAAAAAAATTGGAACTCTTTATATGTATATTCGTCACCATATCCAGTATGTAGTCGCAGCCAAGACCTCACATTCTAATATAATTTCACAATGCAAAAAGTAGCCATTGTCCATGAGTGGCTGAGCACCTTTGGCGGCAGCGAGCGACTGTTGACTCAGCTATTACAAATCTTTCCTAATGCTGATATTTTCGCACTCACATACTTCCCTAAAAATTTTCAACATACCGAACTAAACAACATCAAGGTTCGCACAACCTTTCTACAAAACATTCCAAGCATTGAGCGACATTATCGCAAGCTGTTGCCCATCATGCCGCTTGCCATTGAATCATTGGATGTCAGCAAATACGATCTTGTCATCTCACTCTCGCACGCGGTAGCGCACGGAGTAAAGACTCATAAAAACCAAATGCATATCTCTTATATTTCGACTCCCATGCGCTATGCCTGGCACATGCGAGATGACTATTTGAAGTTGCATGGTTTGACCCATCCATTCATCCGCCTCGCCGCAAACGGGACCTTGAGCCTGCTCCGCCGGTGGGATGCATCTGCCTCCGCCCGGTCTGATTCACTGCTCGCCAACTCGAAATGGACAGCACAGCACATCAAAGAAGCTTGGAAGCGGGAGTCGCAAGTCATTTACCCACCAGTGGATGTTCATCGGTTTACGCCCGTCAGCCAACGCGATAATTACTATCTTCTGGTGTCGCGTCTTGTACCTTATAAAATGGCGAACAAGATTGTGAAAGCCTTCAATAAAACTGGGCTTCCGCTTGTGATTGTAGGCGATGGACCCGACCTGCCTGCCATCCGGCGCATTGCAAAGGAAAACATCAAACTCATGGGATACCAACCCGATTCGGCTGTCACCGAAATCATGAATCGCGCCAAAGCCTTTGTATATATGGCAACCGAGGATTTTGGGATTGCTATGGTCGAAGCGCAGGCGGCGGGATGTCCCGTCATCGCCTATGGAAAAGGCGGCGCGGCAGAGATCGTTTTGGACGGCGAAACAGGCATCTTGTTCAGCGACCAGACTGAGGCGGGGATGGTTGCGGCGGTTCTTCAATTCGAGTCCAAGGCATTAAGCAGTAAAGCCGCATCCGAAAATGCGGCTCGTTTTTCAGCAGAAAGATTCAGGCGAGAATTTTCAGAATATGTTGAGCGCCATCTCTAATTCATGCCGATGGCACGCGCCATGGCAGGAGCCGCAAACAGAATCAACACTAAGCCAATGATCTCCAAATTCAGCATCAGGCGAATGCGCTTGTGTTCCTCATCTGGCACATCTAACACAGTGCCTTCATTCAATGTTCCCCAGCGAATGTACCGAATGGTCGGGTAGATCGAAAGTAACCCAACGATCGTAAATAACGCCATCTTGGTCCAAAACATAGGGCTTGCACTGTAAAAGCTTGCACCTTTCTCAAAGAAAAACACACGGAGCAACCCAACTACGAGCAACACACCGGCAGAAATTCCGTACCACAAGTCGACACGTTGAATGAGACGCACCTCCCCAGCCGTCAGCGATTTGCGAAACGCCACAAATTCATACACAAGACAGGCAACCAGCGTAAATGCCGAAAGATGATGCAAACTTGCCATTAAAGAATTAAAGATCACCATAAAATCTCACCTTGTTTACTTGTTTACTTGTTTACTTGTTTACTTCTTCTCAGGATGACTCTTATACCAAGCTACAGTCTCTTTGATGGCATCTCTCATCGGCGTAGCTTTCATGCTAAAGGTCTTTTCGAACTTGCTTGAATCCACAATGAAAGGCTTCTCAAACTCGTACATCATTTCAACAGACTCTTTGGCTTCAGGGATAAATAGACCGCCGATCCACATCATCGTTTTACCCATCGCGCTAAACTTCGGCTCAATGCCCATTTCTGCGGCAATCATCTTCAACATTTCTCGCTGGGTGATTTTCGGGTTGTCATTCGGCACATGCCAAGGCTTGCCATCGGCTTCATCGCGCTCGCCTAGAATAACCAATGCCTTTCCAAAATCTGGAATAAATGTGTGAGTATGCGGCACATCTACATTGCCGACCAAACTTGCCGCCTTGCCATGCAATAACGGATAGAACGTCCGCTCACCCATGGCAGTCGTTGGCAACCCCCACGGACCAAAGAAGTCAGACCCGCGCCCTGAAGCCACACGCAGCTTACCCGCACGATGCGCCTCGAAGGCAGCATTACTGATCTCGCCGCGCACTTTACCTTTGCGCGTATGTGCGTTATGCGGCATATCTTCCGTGATTGGTGTTCCGTTCACATCGCCATACATATATAGATTTTCCACCATGACTAGTTTGGCATTGCCGCCTGTTAAGCCATCAATAATGGACTTCTGCAAGGGCGGAAATTTTTCTACCCATTCGGTATACTCTGGTTGCGAGCATTGATACACCACTTTGGCACCGCGCATCACCTCTTTGACGTTGGTTTGGTCATACAAATTTGCAGCCACCACCTCCACCCCGGCAGGGACTTCGTCCATTTTTCCCGAGCGGTTCACCATGCGGACGGATTCTCCGCGTTTGACCAATTCATTCATCACAGCGCGACCGATCGCGCCCGTTCCCAATACAACATGATTTGCTGACATAAAAATCTCCTTTAATTTGTTTCTGACAAAACTACTTGAGGTTTATCAGCATTCAGCCGCTTGCGAGCCGTTTCACGGCGACCAACTGCTTGCACATGTTCCGTCGCTGCAGCAAGACCAAATCTGGGCATATTGCCATAGACACATTCAAATTGATCTGGGTTAACGGTGTATGTCTCATGCCAAATCCCGACAGTTCCGTCACTGCCGACGAGTTGATTAAATTTCTTCCACGGACCAAGATGTGGGTCAGACGGGTTGCGGGCAAAATTTTCCAAATCTTCAAACGAACGCCAGTATTGGATCAGGACTGGTCCATTGAAATTCCAGAACAATTCTGCGTGCAGGAAACCTTTTTCAGGGTATTTATATAAAGCCTGCATCATCGGGTTCATTGCATTTGAAACAGGAAACCATTTATCGACCCGCCACCATTTATTGATACGCATTCCGATCAGAAACACCACAAAGGGTTGGTCTGTTTTCGCGGTGTAACGTCCATTGAAAATGTTAGCCATATTTTTACCTCTTAATGAATTGATTTATAGTTGATTTAAGTTCGTACATATAAAGGGCATCGCCATCCACTCCAAAAGGCGGCATATCATTGGCAATCTCCAAAGAGACCAAGCCATGGACGCGGCTCCAGATGAGCATCGCAACAGACAGCGAGAAAATATCGTAATTCCCTGCAAAACTTCGCCAGACATCGAACATCTGCTCATAACCGGGTTGAACAGCAGGAAATCCTTCAGCATTCAACCTATTGGCTATCCGCAATTGATCAATCACACTAACAGGCGCACTTAATGAACGTGCAGCAGAAGGCAAGACTTCCATTATCGGCGCTTGGTACCCAGGGATTGGAGTACCGAAGATCAACTGGTAACGTTGTGGGTATTCCAACGCCCATTGTCGGTAAGCAAGACCAATTGCTTGCAACTGCCCTGCTAGGTCATCCTCAGCCTGAGCGTCGCGTGCAATAATCTGATAATCCCCAAACGAAGTGTAGGCATCGATGATCAACGCCGTCACCAGCGCATCTCGATCTGGGAAGTAGTTGTAGATGGCAGGCGCAGTGATCTTCAGCTCGCGCGCAATCGCCCGCAGAGACAATGCCGCCGCCCCCGTCTCAGCGATCTGCTTCCACGCGGTTTCTTTGATGGCTTCCTGTAGATTAGGAATTTGGGTTTTTTTGCTGGGTCTGACCATTTTGGCTCCTGATTTAATTTACAGTGTAAATATACAGTGTTTATAAACTTAAGTCAAGACAGAACAAGAGGAATTCTGTAAATAGATGTAAAAAGGTATTGACTTAATGTAAATTATAGCTTACATTATGAATACTAAAGCATACAGGAGCTAAAATGTCTTACCAAGAGAAAAATATCACCGTGTCGTTGGTTAGCCATTTGTTCATCATGGTCTACTATTTGGTTAACCTATTCCCCATCGTTCAATCGGGCGAGTGGATCGCGGGCAGGCTATACGGTTTGTGGGCAATCGTAATCGGCGTCAACATCCTTGTCACTATCATCGGCAGTATTTTGACGAACATCCTGCTCACGATCGTAGAAGCCGTCCGCTCGCGGAAGTATGAAGACCCACGCTTCATTACGGATGAGCGCGATAACTTGATTGAACTAAAAGGCACCAGAGTTTCATACATCACTTTTTCCGTTGGTGTGCTGATTTCGGTGTTCGCCTTCATTTTTGGTCAGCCGCCCCTGATGATGATCAGCCTGATCTTTGTCTTTTCAATCCTCGCCGAGATTGTTGGGGATATCGCCCAGATCACGCTCTACCGCCGGGGAATGTGACATGGAAAAGCGACAAGTCCGCAACAATATCCGCAAATTACGCTTCCAGAATAACGAAATGACCCAGGAACAGTTAGCGGAAAAAGTCGGCGTGACGCGCCAAACCATCATCGCCCTAGAAGGCGGAAAATACGCCCCCTCATTGGAATTAGCGTTCCGCATCTCTCTCGCCTTTGGCTTGCCTCTAACCGAAGTATTTTCGTACGAAGCCGAAACCGAATCCACCAGCAAATAAAAAAGGATATTCCATGAAAGCAATTACCTACACTGAATATGGTTCCCCCGACGTTCTGCAATTGCGAGAGATCGCAAAGCCAAGCCCGAAAGATAATGAGATACTGATTCGCATCCGCGCAACGCGAGTCAATTACGGAGATATGCTGGCTCGAAAATTTGGAAGCGTAACAACCAAAGAATTCAACATGCCGGGAATTTTGCTGCTCCCCGCCCGCATGGAGTTTGGGATTCGCAAACCGAAAAAGCAGATACTTGGCAGTGAATTCTCTGGCGAGATTGAAGCCGTTGGCAAGGAAGTAAAACGCTTCAAAGTTGGTGACGCTGTCTTTGGCTATCGCGGCTCCACATTCGGTGCCTATGCCGAATATCTCTGCATGCCCGCAAGCGGACTGGTCACTCACAAACCTGCGAACATGAGCTTTGAAGAAGCAACTTTAATTCCCTATGGCGCCTTGACCGCATACA
>JBDKJK010000371.1:0-3206 GCA_039796675.1 Chloroflexota bacterium | reverse complement strand
GCGCCTTCATTGGTCAGCACCACATCTTCTTCCAAGCCGATATATCCCTGCGAAACCGCCAGCCCCGGCTCGATGGTATATACCTGCCCGATCTCCAATGTCTGGTTGGGGGAGTCGCCGTATTTTTCCCATTGAGGTCCCAGCAATGCGCCGCCATCATGTGCCACACGCCCAAGCTGATGGCCAAGTGCATACATGTATTCTGGGTAGCCAGAGTCGGTCACGATTTCGCGCGAGATGGTATCGATGGAGTTGCCGGTGACGCCAGGTTTCATCGCGCCACGCGATTGCTCAATCGCCGTGCGGACGGTGATGAATCCGCGCTGCACTTCGAGCGGGGCTTCGGTTTCACCTTCGCGCAGGACGTATGCCACACGTTGAATGTCTGAGCAGTAGCCTTCGTATTTCACACCAAAATCAAAGTGGATGACGTGCCCCGGCTCAATGCGGATGTCCGTGGGTCCGTTGTGCCCGACGGGGGAGTTGGGTCCTGAGTTGACGGCGGGATTATTCTCGCTGGGCCAGGCATGACCCACACCATATTCTTTCATAAGGGCATGCATATAATCCGCAACTTCGATCTCGGTCATGCCGACTTTGACGAAGGCAAATGTTTTTGCATAAATCTCATTGGTAATGTCGACCGCTTTTTGAATGCGGGCGAGTTCGGTCTGAGTTTTGCGTCCGCGCATGGCGTTGATGATCGGCTCGCTGCTAATGAGACGATCCGCATAGGGTGTACCTGCAAGATATTCGCGCAGTTCTTCATACATGGAATGCGTCAAACCGTCAGCGTGAACATTATTGCGGGAGGTGTTAACCGCTATCTGTCGCGGGGCGAGGCGAATGATCGTATCCCGCAATAATTCCTTGATGGATTTGTCATAGCCGATGACTTCGTTGTATACACCCATGCGTAAGGCGGTGTCTTTCTCGAGGTTGCCGAGGATGAAGATCTTTTCACCGTTTCGTGTGAGCAAGATTGCGGAGTGCCAGGTCAGGTCATTTTCACCGATGAGGAAATCAAGCACGGGGTCGCGTACACCGCTGGTTTCACGCACGAAGGTCAACCACAGGTCAATATCTTGCTCTTTGAGAATTTCGATGGACTGATTTACTTTTTCTTGAATAAGCGACATGTGGTCTCCTTTTTTGGACATGGACCATAGACGATTGACGATCAAAGCAGTCATCGTCTGCGGTCTGTTGTCTACCGTCTGATCTTGCGTGGGTCTTTGACGAGGAATACTAAAATACCAATCATTACCAAAGATAGAACAATAGAGATGGTAAAGGTGGGGATGAAACCTGCCGAGTCTGCGATCCAGCCGCCGAGGATGGGGGCGATGATGGTGGCGGGTGCTGTGAGTGTTTGCGAAAGCCCAATGTAGATTGGGCGTTCAGACTCGCTGCCGAAGTCTACGGTCATGGTCATGCCGATGGTCCAAATCGAAACGTTTGCCATGCCAGTGAGTAGAAAGATCGGATAGAACCATGCGATGGAGGCAGCATTCCATGCCAGAACGGCGCTTAGGAATGCTGCGACGGCTCCGGTGATGAGCATGGCGCGATGACCAATGCGGTCGCCGATCCAACCCATGCCAATGTTGGCAATGGTCTGCGAAATGGTGAGGGTGGCGGTCAGGTAACCTGCCACGACTTCCGTCATGCCGAATTCACGCAGAGCGTAAATGATGTAGAAAGAAAATCCCATGGTAGCAAACTGAGAGAGGATGCGCGCGCTGAGGAACCAGTTGAAGTTTTTATCGCGGCTCAAGACACGTTTGGCATCATCCCAAAAGTGAGTCTTTTCTTCGGGGATGATTTTTTCGTTATCTTCAGGCTCGTGGGTGGCGGCTAGGGCGAACCAACTCAAAGTGAAGAAAATGCTTGCAATGAAGAAACAAACCGCAAAGTCCCAGGGAGAGGCGAGGGCATTGAGCAGGTATCCGGCTGCGATGGCAGATCCGCTGATGAAGAGATTCGCCAGCCCGGCTTGCATCCCAAAAAAAGTGCCGCGCGATTCAGGCGGGATGATCTTGGAGATCATGGAGACCCAGGCATTGGCAGTGAAACCGCCGCCTAGTCCTTGCCAAATTAGGAGAACAAATGTAAGGATAAGACCAGTTTTCAAACCGACGAATGGCAACAGCAACGCCACGATGGCAAACCCCAAAAATGGAATGCGCTCGTGGATGGTCATAAACAAAACCGTGCGTAGATAACGCCTTAAGCGCGAAACGTGACTGGCGGTAAAGAGTTGCGGCAACAGCCAGCCCGCCGAGTGAATGGCAGGGACTAAACCGATCAGCATGGCTGAGTCGGTCATGGAGGCAACGAAAAGCGGCAGGATGGTGCCGAAGGAAGCGAAACCAAGGGCTACGCCGAAAAGTCCGCCGTCCCATAGCCCGACGGTGACGTTGTGCTTTAGGTTCTTTCGAATATCTTGTTCAAGTGGGGAGAGCATGACAAGATTTTACCTTATCAAGATTTTTGCTCTTGACAAACTTGCCTGCCTTGGTCTAAAATAAAAACGAACGTTCGTTCATATTTATTTGAAAGGAAAGCATGCCTGTAAAAGAGAAAGAAAACCCGACCAAAGGCGAAGTGACCCGCCTTGCAATTGAAGATGCTGCCATCGAGTTATTCATGGAGCAGGGTTACCATGCCACATCCATGCGCCAGGTCGCTGAGCATGCTGAGCTGGCATTGGGTGGAATTTATAACCATTTTAAGAGCAAAGAAGAGATCTTCGAAGCCATTATTGTTGATAAACATCCCTATAAAAAGATTCTGCCTCTTATTCTCGAAGCAGAAGGGGAGACGATGGAAGATTTTCTCAGCCATGCGGCACGAGTGGTGATCAAAGAATTAACATCTCAGCCGTATTACATCAAGTTGATGATGATCGAGATCGCCGAGTTCAACGGTGCGCATGGTGCTGCTCTGCTCAAAGAGATCGGTCCGAAATTGCTGCCTGTTTTTGAACGCATCATAAAAACCCGTAAAAACTTGCGTGTGACCAACCCGGCACTGTTAATGCGAACCTTCATCGGTATGGTGGTTTCGTACATGATCACCGATATGCTGATTTCCAATTCGATGCTTAATAAAGTAATGCCCAAAAACCCCATCGATGCCTATGTGGATATTTACATGTATGGCATTGTCAAATCAGAGGCTTGATATATGTTTAATACCCGAAT
>JBDKJK010000370.1:0-6204 GCA_039796675.1 Chloroflexota bacterium | reverse complement strand
CGATGGGGAGCTTGAATTCTTCAGTGACGCGCAAGGTTAAATGGTCAGCGACCAGTTTCAGGTCGGGGGGGAGAAGCGGTTCGTCTTTAATGAGATTCAGCAGATCGTGGGCAGAGCGGCTGGGGAGGGGAGTCGCTTTGCGGGTGTAATAATCCCGAATGGCAATGCCGGCGGCGCGACGAGCACAAACACGAGCCTGCCCTTCGTTGCCATTTGCCCTGGCACGTTGGGCTGTATCGAATTCTACCTGGATTTTATTTGCTACATTATTCATAGGCGAGATTATAATTCGGGAAAGTTTAGGAGGCTGGCATATGAAAAATAAGTGGTTTCAAGGTTTTGCTTTGATTGTTATTTTGAGCCTGGCGGTGAGCGCGTGTGGTGGGTTACAGCCGCTTAATGGAGAGCCCGCGGCGACAGAATCGGAGGGGACTGAGGCGGCGCCTTCTGGCGTTGACTCAGAAGGTGATGGTACTACTGTGGTGACAGGGCAAGTGGAATACACCGACTTGTTCTTTACCATGGGTGTGGCTGAGCCTGTTGTGATTTTGGAAGACCAAGGCGGTTTTGTGGCACGTAATAGAAAATTTGAAATGCCGCTCGAGTCGCAAACGCTTGCTCAGATCACATCTGATTTTTATACATCGCCATTTTCATATTCATTGACCCTGCCCGCATCGCCGAAAGGCACATTGAACGATGTAGACCATGATGGTGCGCAGGATACGGGTGTAATGATCTTTGCTGTGGCGTATTGGACGAATACTTGGGGCGACCCTTATCTCGAACGCCGCGATCTTTACGGCGGCGGCTGGTCTAGCGCGTATGCTTCCACTCGTGTCAGTTCAGACAGTGATACCTACCTTGAAGTGTATGGTGGGCAGTATCTCGTGTATGCGCCAGATGCAGAACAGCAATTCCCATCTGATTTTGGTGCAGATGCAAAGCTGTTCACGGATGATGATCCGCTTATGGATCTGCCTGCAGGCTGGTCTGTGATCGATATGGATCAAACTCCGTTTGCGATTGACCGCTCTGAAAATGTGACCCTTGACCTGTATGAGCCGGAAAGTTCGGCGTTGGATGATTTCACGTCTCTTTCTTACACTGATGCTTTCGATGCGATGCTTGAAAAGTTCCGCAACGAATATGCTTACACTGAATTCAAGGATGTAGATTGGGATGCCCGTGAGAAGGAATTCCGTCCGCGCTTTGAAGAAGCCGAGAAGGCGGGGGATGCGCGTTTGTTTGCATTGGCACTAAGAGACTTCCTCTGGTCTATCCCTGATACGCATGTAGGAATGGATACATCTGCCATCAATGACGATTTCCTTGCCGACATTGCAGGTGGAATTGGTCTGGCTTTAGGTGAAACCAGCGATGGCAAGATCGTTGCCCGTCATATCACTGCCGGAAGCCCAGCCGATGGGGCAGGGGTTGAATTTGGCGCTGAGATCGTTTCGTTGGACGGCAAACCCGTGGATGAGGTGGTTTCTGCGATTGTGCCTTGGTCTTCGCCGTTTAGCAACCCTGAGATCGCGCGTTTACAGCAATTGCGTTATGCCACCCGCTATCGAGCGGAAAAGGGAACGGTTGAGATTGCCTTTGTGAACCCAGGCGGAGCAGAAAAAAGCGCGACGTTGGATGTTGTCTCTGAACGCGAAAGTTTCGGCGTCACTTCCTTTGCGTACGGTCAACCAGCTACATCGTTACCTGTTGACTTCGAGATTTTGCCCAGTGGATATGGCTATATCAAGATCAGCAGTTTTTCAGATAACCAAGTCTTATCTATTCAAGCTTGGGAATATGCGTTGCAATATTTCATCGACAATGAAGTTCCCGGTGTGATTCTAGATATGCGGAATAACAGCGGTGGAAGCGGCTGGCTTGCAGACCAAATGGCAGCTTACTTCTTTACAGAAGAAGTAAATACTGGGACAGGCTCTTCGTATGATGAAGTGACCGGCGAGTTTTTCACGGACCCGGCGAGTGAGTCACTTATGATTCCGCCGCGTGAAGGGTTGCAGTTCACAGGTCCGGTAGTGGTGATGGTAGGACCGGCATGCGTCAGCGCTTGTGAGTTCTTCTCGTACGATATGACTATCAATGACCGCGCCACTATTGTTGGACAGTATCCAACCTCTGGGGCGGGTGGTGGTGTGGAAGCTTTCCTGATGCCGGAAAATACGTACGTGCAGTTGACTGTTTCTCGTCAGATGGATGCGGATGGCAATATCCACATCGAGGGTGGCGGCGTGGCTCCGGATGTCCGTGTGCCGGTGACCATTGAATCGTTCCAGCGTGAGGCGGCAGGCGAGGATGTGATTCTCGAAGCGGCAGAGAAGGTCATCAGCCAGCCAAAAGGTGCCGGGGTGACTCCCTCAGCTCCGCCCAAGCTTTCTACTAAGGAAGAGGCGGAGACTGCCTTCTCTGCGGGTGCAGAGTTTTTGGATGCCAAAGCTCGCGAACAATATACAGCTGAAGAAGCTTCTGTGCCGGGTGTGTTGACCTATACCATTCCGCTTGCAAAGTCTGAGACGTTGATCTGGGCGTATTATTGGTGTACAACCACCAAGGAAGTTTTGGCACAGAACTTTAGCCAGATCGATGTGACCTTCGAGATAAATGGAGAAGTGATACCACTTGATCAGTTTGCTGTAACAGAATTGGAAAACGGCGGAAATCAGTGCCGCATTATCTACACGGCTCTTTCTGATTGGAAGCCTGGCGAGCACCAGCTCACTACAAGTGTCACCTTCAAAAGCCCGATCAACGACGGCATGGGAGATTATCCCGCCGGAGATTATGTTTCTGTCTACTCGGTCTTTGTCCCGTAAACAAAGCCGACCTTAATAAAACATCCCGCAGGATTTCCTGCGGGATGTTTTGCTTTATGAGGCGAATACCTGACTTACTCTCAAAAAAGCTAATCTACAAAGCGGTACTTGACCAACGCCCACACCGCCTCAAAAGCATCGTGAAGCTTGATCTTCTTGCCTTGCGAGTAATCGCGCGGGTTGAAGGTGATCGGCACTTCGTAGATACGGTATTTCCGCTTTAGTATCTTTGCAGTGAACTCTGGTTCAAAGTTGAAGCTGTTGGCGCGAATGACCATTCCTTCGATAACTTGCTTGCGGAATACTTTGTAGCCCGTTTCCATATCGGTCAGAATGGTGTCGTACAGGATGTTCGTCATCAAAGTCAGCGACTTGTTCGCCACCATATGCCAGAACATGGTTACACGGTGAGCTCTGCCGAGGAAGCGTGAGCCGTAGACTACATCTGCCAGCCCTTCTTCGATTGGCTTGAGCAATTCAGGGTAGTCTCGCGGATCGTATTCAAGGTCGGCGTCCTGAATCAGGAGCACCTCGCCCATCGCCGCAGACATTCCCGTGCGGACGGCAGCTCCCTTGCCTTGGTTCTTTTCATGCAGGATGACACGCAAACCCTTTTTGCCTTCCAACTTTTTTAGGATATCGCGAGTTCCATCTTTGGAGCCATCATCTACAAGGATGATCTCATGGACCAATTTGGTCGCCTGGACGCGCTGAACGATGGTTTCGATGCTTTCAACTTCATTGTAAACAGGGATTATGACTGAAAGTTTCATGGCTGCTGGATTATAAACGAAAAGCAGTATAATCGGCTTTGCACGTCCGAAAAATTTCCGCCCAAGACACGGTGACAACAATGGTAGTCAAGCAAACAGGACAAATTCCCCCCACTCCATCCGGCGGGTTTTCTCCGCCACAGATCAACAGCCTTGAAGATACAGGGCTTTCCCCATTATGGCTTCAAGACCTAATCTTGAAGGTGCTCTACTTTCGCGGCTATTTATCGGGCTCGAAGATCTCTGATGAGATCACCTTGCCTTTTGCCGGGGTGACTGACCAATTGCTGACCACCCTAAAACAGGAAAAATTGATCGAGGTCAAGTCTTCACAGGGTGGTTTGGGCGAAGGTTCCTACACCTATGGCATCACCAGCGCAGGCGTCGTACGTGCTCGTGAAGCACTGGAACGCAGCCAATACGCCGGACCCGCCCCCGTCCCATTTGAGGTCTACAACGAATCCATCCGCAAACAAAAAAGCGGACGGGTGAACGTCACCACGCGCACCATGCGCCAGATATTATCTCAACTCATTATTTCTGAAAACACATTCCAGCGTCTTGGTCCCGCCTTGAACTCTGGCAGCTCCATTTTTATGTATGGTCCTCCCGGCAATGGCAAGACCAGTATCGCCCGCGCTTTTGGAAACCTGGTGCTAAGCCAGAGCATGTACATTCCTTATGCACTTTATTTAGATGGGCAAGTGATCAAAGTGTACGATGCCGTTAGCCATACCATTGCGCCAGATAACGACGGCAGTGCCAACCCAACCGGCACACTGCGTGGCACAACCCGCCGCGACCCACGCTGGGTAAAGATCCGCAGACCCTTCATCGTGGTGGGGGGCGAGTTGACCCTCGAAGGGCTCGACCTCGTTTTCGACGACACCACCAAATTCTATGAAGCTCCCTTCCAGGTCAAAGCCAATGGTGGCATTCTGCTCATAGACGACTTTGGACGCCAACAAGTGCGCCCGCGTGACCTGCTCAATCGTTGGATCGTTCCGCTTGAAAACCGTGTCGACTTTTTGCGCTTGCATACCGGGCGCAAGGTGGAAGTTCCATTTGACGTGTTGATCGTCTTCTCGACCAACCTTCCACCCAAAGACCTAGTCGACGAAGCCTTCTTGCGCCGCCTGCGCCATAAGATCGAGATCGGTGACCCATCCTTCGAAGAATATCGCGAAATTTTCAAACGCGTCTCAGAGTCGAAGCGCATCGAATATAACGATCAAGGATTGGCATACCTTTTGCAAGAGTGGTATATCAAACGTAATCGCAAACTACGTGCCTCGCACCCACGCGATCTTTGCGACCAGATTCTCGACATTTCTTCTTATTTGGCAGTAACGCCCTCCATGTCACGTGAGATGATAGACCGCGCCGCCCAAGCTTATTTTGTGGATATTTAACCCACTACGCTTCATACCCCGCCCGAGCCTGAATCAACATGCTTGATAGTTTCCAACGCCCCATCCTTCTTGCCCACCGCGGCGACCTTGCTCATGCGCCGGAGAATACCCTGCCGTCTTTCATGCAAGCCATTCAAAAAGGCGCCGACGGCGTTGAGCTGGATGCAAAACTCACAGCCGATGGTCATGTGATCGTGATCCACGATGAAACCGTAGACCGCACCACAAATGGCAAAGGCAAAGTGGCTACCTTCACGTTGGAAGCCATGCGCAAGCTGGATGCAGGCACATGGTTCGATGCGAAATTTGCCGGAACACAGGTGCCTTTGCTTGAAGAAGTATTCGAAACAGTTGGCAAAGAGAAACTTATCAACATTGAGTTGACCAATTACTTCACCCCGCGTGATGGGCTTGTAAAAAAAGTTTGTGAATTGATCAAGCGCCACAACAATGCCAGCCAGATCATTTTCTCTTCCTTTCTTCCATCGAATTTGAAGATCGCCAGCCAGACTTTGCCTGAAATTCCGCGCGGCTTGCTCGCCCTGCCCGGACTGATGGGGTTGTGGGCGCGTTCGTTTGGCTTCATGTTTGGCGATTATCAAGCCTTGCACCCGAATCTGACAAATACCAGCCGCGAACAGATCCAACGCGCGCACAAAGTGAAGCGGCGCATCCATGTATGGACGGCAAACTCACCAGCAGATATTCAGCGCCTGCGAGATTGGGGTGTAGACGGCATGTTCACCGATGACCCCGCGACGGCGGTGCAGGCTCTTGGCAGGGCGAAGTAACACTTTCCAGATGCCCGTACCCAGCCTGAGCGCGGTTTGAGGCGGAATTTCATCCTGAACTCAAGTTGTGATATAAAAGTGGGGCAATGCGCCTGATACGTACCTTCCTTCTAATAATTTTTATCTTCTCCCTCGCCCCGGGTTCCACGTTGGCGCAAACTTCCACGCCGCCTGCCGCAGTACGGCTTGCCTTGGATGCAATGTCGCCAGAAGAGCGAGTGGGGCAGTTATTTTTGGTGAACTTTACCGGCATTGATTCTGGGACTGAGTCGCAGATTTACAACTTGATTACGCGTTACCATGTGGGTGGCGTCGTATTAACGGCTGGGAATGATAACTTTAGTGCAGGCAATACTCTTGCACAAACCTATCGTTTGATCGACGACCTGCA
>JBDKJK010000369.1:0-3470 GCA_039796675.1 Chloroflexota bacterium | reverse complement strand
AAAGTAGAATTTCTTAAAAATTGCACCTAACTGAAGGAGTAAGAAATGAAAAAAAAAGATTGGATATCATCTTTAATTGCTGGGATAATTCTTGGCGGAATCATCTTCGTTGGCAGACTGTATAATCAAAACCCGGTCTCAGCACAGGAAAGTGAAGAGTTAAATCAAATTTTCGCTCTAATGTTAAATAGCCATACAACCTGGCAAACATTAGCCGGAGAGGCAGAAATCACCTTTTATGCCCCCGATGGGAGTTCACAAAAATTTATCAACCAGTTTGAGTTTTCAGCCCCCTATAATGCATACATTGAAAGTGTGGAAAGCAGGAATGCAGACAACAAGGTAATCTGGATCAGTGACGGTGAAAACTATTATCTACTTGACTTAAAACAGAAACAATTTTTCGAAAACAAAATCCCTGATTTTGCAAAGGACACTTCCAAAATGCCAGACAGTCTGGATGAAGTTTCAAGCAGCGAATCATATGAATATCCTTTTTCTTTAATAATCTCATTGCCCATTAAGGATTACATCTTCCCCGCAGGTTTTACACAAGGGTTGGGTAACTATACGGTAAAAGGCGAAGAAATCATCCTTGGTAGAGAGACTTGGGTCGTTATATTTACGATAAATAATAACGACGCAAATTCCAACACTGTTGTTACCTCCACATTCTGGGTCGACAAAGAAACAGGGATCATCCTGAAAAATATTATATTCCGCCCGGACTACACAGGAGGAATTGGGAGTGAAATGTCTGTTTCCAAAATCATAATTAACAGTGAAGTGGATACTAAAAAAATGCAAAAACCAGCAGGTTTTGAATTTTCACCATTTAACCAATAAAATCTTGGGTATTAGGAGGTTTTTATGAAAAAAACTTTACAGAAAACGACCATAGCATTAATAACTTCGTTTATTACTGCTTTACTTGTCAATGTCACTGCATATGCGCTTCACACCACCTTAAGTGAACAGGGAACCAGGTTTTTTTGGTGGTATGGTCCAAATATAAATGACCAGTATTCTTCTGATTGCCGTGGAAGCGGCACATACAATTGCAAATGGAAAAATCAAGTACAAAGTAACGAATCAATGTACTTCTGGGCTGCAAATAAGAATAATGTTACTGATTGGTATGCGTTTGTTCCATACAATGGTGATGCATATGTAAATTATTCAGTTTCATACTATGACAGCAATGGCGTGAAATTATGGTGGTATATTACCCTAAACCAAATCAATCCGCAGAATTGGGGAAAATTTAAGTATCTCGGTACTAATGATGATCCAGTAAACACTAAATCGCATTTATATCTTTAAAATAAGTGTGTTTCAGGCTCATTCTGCTCTTCATTGTTTTGGATAATTTGGGATGACACAAGGTTTTATTATTGACGGAATTTAATTTAAGAAACAAAAGGAGTTCCTTAATGGAACTCCTTTTCTGTTCTATTCTTCGCCTTGCTCTTCAGGGCGTTTCCTCGGCTTAGGCGGATCAATGACTTTAGTCTTTCCCAACGCAATATCCAAAACATCATCCATATGCTTGACTGGGACGATCTTCATTTCGGATTTGGCTGTCTTGGGTAAATCCACCAAATCTTTGAGATTCTTTTCGGGGAGGATAACCGTCCGCAACCCTGCGCGATGGGCGGCGAGGACTTTCTCACGCACACCACCGATGGGTAGGACGCGTCCGCGCAGGGTGATCTCGCCGGTCATGCCGACATGCTTGAGCACAGGGCGACCTGTGAGCGCGGAGATGATGGCGCTTGCCATGGTGATACCTGCCGAAGGACCATCCTTGGGAATACCACCTTCGGGCATGTGGATGTGAATGTCCATGCGCTCGAACATATCCATGTCAATTTTCAGCGCTGCCGCACGAGACTTGATGTAGGTCATCGCAGCTTGAGCGGACTCCTGCATCACCTCCCCCATTTGCCCGGTCATCTGCAAACCGCCTTTGCCTTCAATGATGGCAACTTCCACTGCCATGATCTCGCCGCCAGTTTCGGTCCATGCTAAGGAAGTGGCAACGCCTACTTCGTCAGTGCGCTCCGCTTCGGATGGGAAGACTTGTTGAGGACCAAGCAATTTCTCGATGCCTTCACCCACAATCGCGGTGGGATATTTCTTCCCTTCCGCTTTCAGGCGTGCGACTTTGCGGCAAATGCGGCTGATCTCACGTTCGAGTCCGCGCACACCGGCTTCATAAGTATATTCGCGGATAACGCGCTGCATGGCAGACGCTTCAAAGGTCAAGCCGAGTTCATCGATGCCATTCTCTTCGATCTGGCGTGGAATGAGATAACGGTTGGCGATCTCAACTTTTTCTTCTTCGATATAACCGGGGAACTCGATCACTTCCATGCGGTCGAGCAAGGGCGCGGGGATGTTTCCCAGCGAGTTGGCAGTCGTTACGAACATGACCTTCGAAAGGTCGAAGGGCAGTTCGAGGTAGTGATCGCTAAAGGCGTAGTTTTGTTCCGGGTCGAGCACTTCAAGCATCGCCGAAGCAGGATCGCCACGGAAGTCGGAATACAGCTTGTCAATTTCATCCAACATAAACAGTGGATTGGACGTGCCAGCCCGCTTCATCGTCTGAATGATGCGACCCGGCAATGCGCCAATGTAAGTCCGGCGATGTCCGCGGATTTCGGCTTCGTCGCGCACGCCACCAAGCGAAACACGCACAAACTTGCGCCCAAGCGCATCCGCGATGGAACGACCCAGCGAAGTCTTGCCCACGCCAGGAGGTCCGACGAAACAAAGGATGGGCTGGCGTTCTTTCTTCGGCTTGAGCGAACGCACCGCGATATATTCGAGGATGCGTTCCTTGGCTTTCTTCAAACCAAAGTGATCGCGGTCGAGAATCTTTGCCGCGTTCTTCACATCCAAATTATCCGCCGTGGAATTCGCCCAAGGCAGGTCAAGAATCCAATCAATGTAGGTGCGGATGATGCCCACTTCAGGAGCCATCGGCGGCATCTGGTTGAGGCGTTCCACTTCCTTCATCGCCACCTTGCGGACTTCATCCGGTAAGGTCGCAGCTTCGACTCGTTTTTTCAAATCCACGGCATCGCGGGTGAAGATATCGCCTTCGCCCAGCTCAGTTTGAATTTGCTTCATCTGCTCGCGCAGATAATACTCACGCTGACTCTTGTCCACTTCGTTTTGGACGCGGGTGTGAATCTCATCTTCGAGTTCGAGCACGTCCACTTCGGCAGCGAGCAGGTTGTTCAATTGCCCGAGGCGCGCCTTGGGTTCAAGAATCATCAACAAACGCAGCTTGGCTTCGTAGGTGAGCCCCAGTGAGGTGGTCACCATATCCGCCAGCCAGCCGGGTTCAGAGATATTCAATGCAAAGACATGCGCTTCTTCGGGAATGGAACGATCCAACTGAATGCAACGCTCGAACTGATTCAAGACCGAACGCATCAATGCTTGGGTTTGTCTATCGGCAG
>JBDKJK010000368.1:0-6753 GCA_039796675.1 Chloroflexota bacterium | reverse complement strand
CCACATCCTTTTCGATCTGCGCGATCTCAGGTGGACTGAAACGAGTGACCAAACGCATGTAAATACCCATCGCAGAATCAGGCACAGACATTAACTTGCCGAACATGTCATCTGCACCGGTATTAATGGGAACAATATTGCCCGTAGACTTGGACATCCTCTGCGTGCCATCGGTCCCTGGCAAAATACCAGTGACGATACCAACCAATGGCTTTTGCCCTAAAGCTTCTTGAAGTTTACGCCCAGCCACAATGATGTTAAACAACTGGTCTGAGCCACCGATTTGAACATCGGTTTCCATCGCAGCGGCATCATAGCCTTGCATCAGAGCGTAGAAGGTTTCATGCAAGTAGATCGGTTCGCCTTTATCAAGACGCTTGGCAAAGTTCTCGCGCGCCAAAAACTGCTGGACGGTGAAGTTCTGACCGAGGCGAATCAGATCGACCAAGTTCAACTTTGAGAGCCATTCACTGTTATAACGAATCTTGGTTTTGGATTTATCCAAAACGCGGAAGGCTTGCTCGGCGTATGTCAATGCATTTTCAGCAACCTTCTCCTGAGTCAGGATTGGGCGCGCCTTGTTCTTATCAGAAGGGTCCCCCACCAATGCGGTGTAATTCCCGATCAAGAATGTGACTTCGTGACCGAGGTCTTGAAATTGGCGCAGTTTGCGCATGGAAATGGTATGACCCAAATGCAAGTCGGTAGACGTGGGGTCGTAGCCACAATACACCCGTAATGGACGATTCTCTTTCTCTGCGATCTTCAAACGCTCACGCAGTTCCGACGCCATGGCTTTTTGCAGTTCCTCGTCGCCATAGTCGGTTCCCTGCATCAATAACTCGACTTGTTCTTCGATGTTCATTCTTTTCTCCTAATGGAAACCCTGCTCGGGTTGTAATTTTATATCCATACAAACAAAAAACGCGCCCGCGATGATGGGGCGCGTTGCATTCACACCATCGCAATAAATTACGGGTGGTAATAGTAGTAATAGCGGCTGGTTAAAAAGTTACAAGACATGCCGGTATTATACATCAGGAATTTTATTGCGACAAATTGAAGGGGAAGCTCCACGGGCCACGCACTGTATAGAACTCGTCACTGTAAACCAGTTGTTCCGCCTGTTCCTGTGTCATCTCTGCCGGTTTGCTGAGAATCTGCATGATCAGGGTGCCGTTCACATCCACGCAATCGAGCGAGATACCTGTTCCCCGTTCGAGCATGGCTTGCTGGATCTTTGGCAGGTAAATATCGCAGTAATCGCTAGGTTGCGGCAACGCAGAAATCGCCTCAACATTGATAACCGCATTGGTGAGATCAGCGTCGGGTGCAACCACAAAGGTTAGAGTGTCACAACGCAGCCCGGGTTGCCCGTTGGCGGCTTCTTGTACACTGACCAGCGTCGTACCATATTCTTGAAGCACAATTCCACTATAACTTAGGCTTGCTGCCCAAATCGACCAGTCGGATGCATCGGGCAGGGTAAAGCAAACATCGGCATTGACGTTCTTTCCGTCCATCCAGGCACGCGTCATGTTTACATTGATTCCGGAGGCGGTTTGTTGAGGCACACTGACATTTGCCGCTGCCGTTGGGTACGACGCATCAATATACGCGGTTGCAGTTGGTAACAATTGCGGTAACACAACCTGCGAATCTTGTGCAGGAGCACAAGCTGCAAGTAATAGCATTAAAACAGGAACAATCTTCTTCATGGACTTAATTCTCCTTTGACTTAATGAACAGATCTTGCAACGCCTCACGCGGACCTGGAAACTGGAACGTGTACCCAGACTCAAGCAACCGTTTGGGCTGTGCAAAGCGACCCTCAAGGATCAAGACGCTCATTTCGCCCAAAACGTTCCGCAGCAAAAATGCAGGCACGGGAAACCAATAAGGGCGATGAAGCACACTTGCCAATACCTTTGTAAAATTAGCCAGAGATGTTTGTGTGGGCGCAATCAAGTTGTAAGCGCCATGCGCATTCTCATTGGACATCAAGCAGCGGGTGGCGCTTACCCAATCTTGAACATGAATCCATGGAAACGCCTGCTGCCCAGAGCCAAGGGGTCCGCCAAAGAACAATTGGACCGGCAGGGCGATCAATTTCATAATGATGCTATCTTTTGCTAGCACCGGAGATGTGCGTAAGACAAGCCTTCGAACGCCTAACTCTTCTACTGATTTGGTGGCATCTTCCCATTTGACAGTTAACTGTGCAAGGAAATCATCGCCGGGTGCGGTGGATTCGTCAGCGAGATCGCCGCTTAATCCATAATGATTGATGCCTGAGACCTGCACGAAAAGGCTCGGGCGGCGAGTCGCTTCCCGAATGGCTTGAGCAAGGGCAAGTCCGGGTAGGATGCGTGAATCCTCGAAGGATTTTTTCTTCGCGGCAGTCCAGGGCCAGGCGGCGGTGTTCCTTCCGGCAAGATGAATAATCACATCCATTTCATTGATAAGCTGCCCCCAGCCTTGAGTTGTTTTCGCATCCCATTGAATGACTTGTGTGCCAGGTTGAGAACGAGCACTGCGCGAAAGGATGAAGACCTTATGACCATCTTCTAAAAAAGATCGAGCCAGGGCGATTCCGAGCAGACCCGACCCGCCAGAGATCATGATGTTCATTTTTACTCCTGTAACGGTTGCCAATGGGCTTTTAAACCGTTTTAACATTCTAGATGTATAATCACGCGAGTTACCGGAACCTTATGAACGAACCCGTATTGGTGCTCAATGCAAATTTTGAGCCGATCCACGTATGTTCGACACGACGGGCAGTCACTCTGATCCTTGCGGGGAAAGCCGGTATGATCGCCAACGGACGAGGGCATATCCGTACTATTTCGCAGCTCATCCCACGTCCATCGGTTATTCGGCTGGAGACGCAAATTCATAGACCGCGCCCGCGCGTTAAATTAACGCGCCGTGAACTTTTTCGTCGTGACAATTATACCTGCCAGTATTGCGGCAAGCGCGAGGGCAGCCTGACTGTTGATCATGTTATTCCACGCCATATGGGCGGCAGGCACACGTGGACAAATCTAGTGACGGCTTGCTCCACTTGTAATCATCGTAAGGGTGGGCGCAAAGTAGAAGAGGCGCACATGCATCTTTTGCATATTCCCAAAGAACCACCCGCCGACGCTTCGTATATTTTTGGAAAACATCTAAACGAGAATCAAGAATGGGAACCATATGTAACTGGCTGGTAAATTAAAAATCCCTCATTGTGAGGGATTTTTAATGCTGCATACAAAACAAGATTATTTAGCCAATACTTGTTCCAAGAGCAACGGTGTGACATAGGCTTCAACAACTGCAGCAATGGCAAGCAACGGCACAACCACGCCTAAAAATATCTTCGCCCAATCTGCCAGTAACTCAATGATCACCTCTCCCATCGACTTGCCGTTCTGTGGGGTAACAAACGCAGCGCCGATATAAAGCACCACGCCGCTGCCAATCAATAAAGCGGGCAATTCAAATATTCCATGCGGCAAAACCCCTGCAAGGAAGATAGGAAGCGGCGAGACGCCCAGCAGTTCAAGCAAGCCATACACGCCTCCGATCAAGGAGATATTCACCATATAGAGCAAAATACCCAGCACGCTGAATGACACCAAGCCAGCTAGAAAGATGACTGCCATGGCACGGGTATTATTAAAAAATAAGAAGGGAGCATTCAGTTGTTCATTCATGCTGGAGAGGTCGGGGAGACGTTCAAGGTTTTCCTCAAGCTTTGACAGATTTTCAGGAGAGGTTTTTGAAATTGTTTCAGCCCCATTTGTCATGATCCAATCGTAGCTCATGTACATGCTGATAAGTGCCACAAGAACCATCAGCCCCATAGCAGGCAATGCCCGGCGCAAAGAGGCGCGCAGCACACGCACGTACCAATCGCGGAGAGAGGCGGCTCCGCCCGTAAAGTTCGACCAGAAAGCGCGCATCATCCATTTAAAATTGAGGTTATCGATCTCACGCCCCAACAAATATTCACGCTCGAAGTGTGCGATTCCCACGCGGATCAAAAGCAGGGAGATGATCAACACGCCCGCAATCGCAAACCACAAAACCGTATCATTGCCCCAAAACAGCAATACCGCTTCACCCTGCATCAGAATCGCAACAGGGATCACAACAAATGAAGCCAACAAGTTCGCCGCTTTTACAGAAGTAGATTGAACAGAAATCACAATTGCCGCACTCACCATCAACACCGCGTGAGCGCTCGTTAGCAGAAATAACTGCACCAATACCGAAGTTTCGGGGATTTTCAACCCCTGATTTATGATCATGACAAGATACAAAGCAATGGAAGTGTAACTTGCAATCAATGGCGTGACCGCACCGACAAGAAGCTTACCGAAATACAATTGCCAGTCGTCAAACGGGGCTGTCAGAAGTGGCTCGATCGTGCCGCGTTCCTTCTCACCCACGAACGATTCCAATGCCACCACCAATGAAACCGTGAGCGGAAAAAAGCCAATGATCATGATCGAGAACGGCACCAGACCATCAAGAATCAGATTGGCATCGAATTGGTTAAGGAAGTCCACCGTCTGTTTTGCAAACTCATTCATCAAGAACGGAAAACACAAGGTCAGGATCGCCATTGGCGCAAGCACACGCCAATCACGCAGTTGGTCGCGCAATTCACGCTGCGCCACAAGCCAGACAGGGCGTAATTTATTGAACATATTCTTTTCCTTTTGCCGTAGCCATCACCTTCAAATACACCTGCTCCAACGTCCGCGTTTCTTCTTGAAATGCCACAACAGGAACTGACATGGACGTCAGCTTTTTTAACAACTGCGGATTTGAAACCTCTGGCGCCTCCACCCGAACTTTCAAACTGGTCGCTGTTTTCTCAAGCAGTTCCATCCCGTTAGGAAGCTCCAAATCATCCATATTGCTTGCCTCAGCGAATCGAATAGAATATTTGGGATCGCCCAATACATTTCGTTTCAATTCTTCAAGAGTCCCCTGAATCAAGATCTTGCCGCGGTAAATAATGGCGATCTTATCTGCCAGCAACTCCACTTCGGTGAGATTGTGCGAGCAGAGCATGATCGTCCGCTGGGTAGATTTGAGGCGTGAGATCTCATCTCTCACGAGCCGCGCAGATTCGGGGTCCATGGCAGAGGTGGGCTCATCCAATAAAAGCACACTTGGTTCGTGCATCATAGCGCGTGCAAGCGCCAGCTTTTGGCGCATTCCTTTTGAATATTCGCCAATGCGGCGTTTGGCAGCTTCAGCCAACCCAAAGTATTCGAGCAAGTTATTTGTACGTGTTTTTCGAAGTGCAGGTGCAAGGTTGTAGACTTTGCCAAAGAAATCCATATATTCCAAGGCGGTCATACGCATATACAAACCGTGGTGTTCGGTTAGCACCCCCACCGACGAACGAACATCATGTCCATTTTTCGCAACGTCAAACCCTGCCACGCGGGCATATCCGCGAGTTGGTTGCAGCAAAGCCGTTAACATGCGGACGGTGGTCGTCTTCCCTGCACCGTTCTGCCCCAAAAGCGCCAATATCTGCCCAGACCCTACAGAAAGGTTGACGCCATCTACTGCCACAAAGTCATTAAATTGTTTACTCAGATCATTGGTTTCAATCATGGGGTTTCCTCTATTACAAGAAAAAGGTTATTCTCATTTTATTACCCATCCCCCATCAGATTCCTTCTCAAACCCCTTACAAAACCGGTACAAGGCGGCGATGAGCAAAAACTCCTGCGGCAATGATAAGGAGCAATCCAAAAAATAGCTGGTTTATATTTATATTGTTTACAATCGCCACATCAAGCCGCAGGGTTTCAAGCAAAAAACGGACAAGAGAGTAATAGGCAAGATAAACCAGGAATAAGCCTCCTGCCTTGAACTGTTCGGCGAACCTGCCACGAGCAAGCCACAGCAATAAAACCACGCCAACCAGAGCCAACAATGCTTCGTATGCAAACAATGGGTGATAGAGCTCAAACTGCTCATATCCTTTTAATCGGTGATCTGGTTGGATGAAAATTGCCCAAGGTACATTCGTCGGCACGCCGTATAACTCTTGATTGAAGTAGTTCCCAAGCCGACCTATGGATTGCGCCATTAAGAGTCCGGGGGCGAGAACGTCGGTTAATTCCCAGAAGGGAAGCTCCACTTTACGAGCAGCAAACCATAAGCCGATCAGTCCGCCAAGGATCGCGCCAGGGATGCCGAAACCACCGACCCAAAACGCAAGAATATCCAACGGGTTGGAAAGATAATGCGAGGTGGTCAGACCCAGCTGAACGGAGGAAAGAGGCGGGGTGAAGACATGCCAAAGCCGGGCGCCCAGCCACCCGCCCAACGTTACCGGCACGAAGAGATAATAAATAATCTCGGGGTCGTGAAAACGGCGCCTGCATTCGAGTGCGGCTAGTAAAGCGCCGATAGAAATTCCTAAAGCAATCAGCAGCCCGTTCCAGCGCAACAGAATGGGACCAAGTGTAACGCCATCCATTAGGATAGTTTTTCCTTTTCTTTTCGGCTTTGGTTAATACGTTCACGTCCCTGCCCGCGGACGTGGAGAATGCGTTGATAGGCAGTGATATTTGCCAGCACGGCAATGATAGACACCGCAAGGAAAGGCTGATTGAAAACAAGCAGGGGAATCAAAACAATGTAACGTTCAAGACGGGTGAGGATGCCAACCTTCGCTGTAAAGCCTAGTCCTTCGGCACGGGCTTTGACATATGAAACCAAAACAGACCC
>JBDKJK010000367.1:0-4410 GCA_039796675.1 Chloroflexota bacterium | reverse complement strand
CAGATCATGCTTTTGGATATCGTTTTCTCCCTCGATTCCGTGATTACCGCAGTGGGAATGGTTGACCATATTGAAATCATGATTATCGCTGTTTTTGTTTCTGCCATTGTCATGATATTTACATCGGGCCCCATCGGTGAATTTGTTGAGAAGCACCCTACGATTAAGATACTTGCACTTAGCTTCTTGCTACTGATCGGCTTTACCCTAGTTGTTGAAGGCTTGCACCAACACATCCCGAAGGGATATATCTATTTCGCCATGGGTTTCTCTGTCATGGTCGAAATGATCAACCTGCGTATTCGTGGCAAAAAATCGGAACCAGTTACATTACATGCTGCATACGTTGCCGAAGGGCAGGAAGCCGCTTCCGCTTCCGCTGCCGAAGTTGCCTCGGCGAAGAAAGCAAAACCCAAAGCCAAAAAGAAATAGTAAACAAAAGCGGACTTGCAAAAGTCCGCTTTTGTTTACTTTCGATGAACGCCTATATTGTTTGGGCTGGTGATTATCCCCTTTGCTTTTATGCCGCGCTCCTTAAAAACGGATTGGATATCAGCCATGGCATGTTGTGCTTGGCTTGGTTCCGTGAAGACAATAATGGAGGGACCCGCTCCCGATAATGCGGCTGCCCCATGTTTTTTTGCGGATTTATAGGCAGCCATGCCTCCCGCAATATGCCTGAGCCGATAGGGCTGATGAATGCGATCTTCCATCACATGTTGCAGTAGATCCAAATCACCCGTACGAAGTGCATCTACAACCAATGCTGCCCGCCCAATGTTATGCACTGCATCTGCCCGCGAAACAGATTTGGGCAGCACAGCGCGCGCGGTTTTCGTTAGCCACTCCACATCTGGTTTTACGACCACGGCTGTCAGTGCAGAAATTTCATACTGCCGGGTGATAACTTCATCTTGTTTCATCACAGAAACAACCAGCCCGCCAAGCAGAGCAGGGGCAACATTATCAGGGTGCCCCTCCGCTTCTGTGGCAAGCTTTAGCATGTCGTTCATATTCATTGGTTTGCCAAGTATCTCGTTCGCGCCAAAGATCCCCGCTACAATCGCCGCCGCGCTTGAGCCCAACCCGCTGCTCATAGGAATATCATTCTGCGCTGCAATATGAACGCCGTTCATCTTTTGCCCACACACCTCAAATACTCGCGAGTATGATTTGGTGAGCAGGTTCCGATTCCCTTTGTTTAATTTTTCTGCACCTTCACCGCTTGCACGATATTTTAATTGCCCCGCTTCTTCGAATGAGATCTCATTCCAAAGGTCTAAAGCCAGACCAAGACAATCAAAACCAGGACCAAGATTTGCAGAAGTGGCAGGGACTCTAATTTTTATCATGGCTCACATTATATAATAACTGTGTAATAAATTACATTTTATGAAATTTATTACTGTGATAATAGGTATAATCACCTCACAAACTAACCCGGAGTTGACATGACCTACCAAGGCTTGATCCATCGCTATAGACCGTATCTTGATCTACCTGCTCACACTCAGATCGTCTCTTTGAACGAAGGTAACACCCCGTTAATTCCCATGCCGCGCTTGGGGCGGGAACTCGGCTGTGAGTTGTTCATCAAATTCGAAGGACTCAACCCCACCGGCTCCTTCAAAGACCGTGGCATGACCGCCGCCATCAGCGAAGCTGTCGGGCGCGGTGCACGGACTGTCATCTGCGCTTCAACGGGGAATACTGCCGCATCCGCCGCCGCCTACGCCGCCCGCGCCGGGTTGCGTTCCATTGTATTGATTCCTGAGGGCAAGGTGGCAGTCGGCAAATTAGCCGGAGCGATTGCCTACGGTGCGGAAGTCATCCAAATTCAAGGCTCCTTTGACGACGCCCTGACTCTCGTAGTTGAGATTACGCAAAAGACCCCAATTGCGTTGGTGAATTCGATCAACCCGTATCGCATTGAAGGACAAAAGACCGCTTCGTTTGAAATTTGTGACGAGCTTGGTTCTGCGCCCGATTGGCTTTGCTTGCCAGTGGGGAATGCGGGCAATATCACCTCCTATTGGGCGGGTTTCAAGCAATACGGCAAAGGACTCCCGCGTGTGCTCGGTGTACAAGCAGAAGGGGCGGCTCCTCTTGTGTTAGGTCACCCCGTAGAGAAGCCAGAGACAATTGCCACGGCGATTCGTATAGGCAAACCGGCGCGCGGCGAACAAGCACTCGAAGCCGCACACGAATCGAATGGAAAAATCATTGCGGCATCCGACGCGCAAATTCTGGACGCGCAACGCATCCTCGCCTCGGAGGGGGTCTGGGTGGAACCGGCTTCAGCGGCGGGGATAGCGGGTTTGTTTGCAGAATCAGCTGTCGGCGCGTTTGAAGCGAAAGGCAAAAGAGTCGTAGTTGTTTGCACAGGGCATGGGATGAAAGATCCATCTGTCATCACTGAGTCCTTCAAATCCCCACAGGTCATTCCAGCAAAGTATGAGGCATTGGTTAACCTGATCGGAACGAAACAAGCTTTGTGAAAGTTGTTTTTCCGAGTAAAATATGCTGGTAATGTCTAATCATCCTCTCGTTATTGAAAATCTTACATTTAAATACAAGACCCGCCCTGAACTGGCTTTGGAGAATGTTTCTCTGGAACTCAAGCAGGGCGAGTTGTTATTAATTGCCGGGTCCAGCGGATGCGGCAAAACCACGCTTGCGCGTTGTATCAATGGATTGATTCCGCGTAGTTATCGCGGCGAGCGCAGCGGCAGAGTATTGTTGCATGGGCGTGAAGTTGCCGACTTGCAAATTCCTGAAATGGCGCAGGTGGTGGGCACCCTTTTGCAAGACCCTGAACGGCAGATCGTTGCAAGCAATGTCTTCAATGAGATCGCCTTTGGACCTGAAAATTTGGGTTTGCCGCGAGATGAGATCCATGAACGGGTTGATCAGGCATTGAAACGCCTCAAGCTTGAATATTTGCGAGAACGGGAAACCTTCAACCTTTCAGGTGGCGAGAAGCAGAAGGTGGCACTGGCGGGTGTATTGACGATGAACCCGTCCATTTTGCTTTTGGATGAACCCCTCGCTTCACTCGACCCCGCATCTGCGCACGAAGCCTTGGAAGTTTTTCGCAGTTTGGCAGATGAAGGCAAGACCGTTATTCTGGTTGAACATCGTGTTGAAGATGCGATTGCCTTAAAGCCTGACCGTTTGCTTTATATGGAAGAGGGCAAGGTTAAGTATCTCGGTCCTATTGATAAATTACCGAAAGAGATCGACCACACTCAGGTGAAATTGCCCGCGCCGTGGGTAGTGCAAAGGGTCAAGGCGATGGATAAGGTTGCGGCTCCAGCACCCAAGCTCAGAGCGCAGGAAAGAAGCGAGCCTTTAGTCGTCTTTGAAGGTGTGAGCTTTCAGTACGATGCGGAATATCCGTTCATCCTCAAGGATGTTAATTTAAAAATCTACCCTGGCGATTTGATCGCCGTGTTGGGACCAAATGGCGCAGGCAAATCGACGTTGGTGAAGCATGCCATTGGTCTGCTCAAACCGACCAGAGGACGCGTGTTGGTGGAGGGGCAGGACACGCGCAAGATGAGCGTTGCCCAGATCGCGCACGTGCTTGGGTATGTCTTTCAAAGCCCCACGCATATGTTGTATGCGCCGACAGTGCAGGAAGAGTTGGAGTTTGGTCCAAAGAACCTGGATTTCGACCCGCTTTTGATTCCTAAGTTCGTGAAAGAAAGTTTGTCCACCGTTAACATGAATGAATTCATGGAATACCCGCCGCTGGCGTTGTCTTTTGGTCAGCAAAAGCGCACGACGATTGCGGCGGTGCTGGCAATGCGTTCGAAGATCCTCGTGATGGATGAGCCGACCGCCGGGCAGGATTTTGCGAATTACACCCATTTCATGAGTACCCTGTGCGATGTCTCTGAAGATGCCCAGTCGGTCCTTTCTGCAAATTTTGCCGCAACCCTTTTCATCACCCATGATGTTGATCTGGCCGTTACTTATGCAAACCGCGTGTTGTTATTTGGTGATAAGCATATTGTGGCGGATGGAAAACCTCAGGATGTGTTGAAAGATATCGACCTGCTTTTGAAATATCGTGTGCGCCCCACTTCGCTTCTGCATCTTAACTTGGAACTGCTCCCCAAAACTGGACAGTTTTTATCCGCCGAATCTTTGGCGGCTTATGCTCCGTGATTTCCCCTGCAACGTGAAGGCGTTGACAGGGTTTATTTATGTAGGGTCAGCGTTCGTTCAAATTCGATGTTTTGTATAAAAGGAGAGAAATCATGAACAATAGTAGCACTTGGGAATTTGGAACCCGGCAAGTTGTGTACGGCGCGATCGGCGCTGCATTGTATGGTGTGTTTTCTTGGGCGTCCAATTTTGTTCCTCTGCCTGCGGCGGGTAACGTCACCTTCCGCCCGGCGGTGG
>JBDKJK010000366.1:0-3579 GCA_039796675.1 Chloroflexota bacterium | reverse complement strand
GCCGGTGAGTGTCGTCCTTTTGGTAGAGAAATCACCAAAGGAAAAAGGAGAATGAAATGAAACGCCTGTACCCCTATAGCCTTGTACTGATCGCTTCCATCCTGTTGGGAGCCTGTGGCGCTGCACGTATGTCTGAATCGTATGGAGGCGCCCCGGCTGCTCAAGAACCCATTTATGACGCCGCCGCCCCTGCGCCAGCGTATGAAGAAAGCGCTGCCGTAGCGCCCGATACTGCCAACAGCGGAGGTGGAGACGCCTCTGCCGCTCAGGTTCAGCGTTTGGTGATTCAAAACGCTGATCTCGCTGTTGTTGTCTCAGATGTGGAACTCCGTATGCAGGAGATCCAGGAAATGGCAGCGGATATGGGTGGGTTTGTAGTAACGTCCAACTTGTATCAAGGATATACCAGCGATTACACGCCTGTGCCTGAAGCAAGCCTGACCATCCGTGTGCCTGCTGAACGGTTGGATGAAGCGCTTGAGCTCATCAAGAAGGATGCGGTTGAAGTGCAAAGCGAGAACCGCTCTGGTACGGATGTGACAGCTGAGTATGTAGATTTGAAATCCCGCCTGAAGACCTACGAAGCCGCTGAAAAAGAATTAACCGAACTCATGGAAAATTCCCAGAATGCCGACGAGGTCGTCAATATCTTCAACCAGTTGATGTATTACCGCGAGCAGATCGAACTGGTGAAGGGACAGATCAAGTATTACGAAGAAGCCGCCGCCCTTTCTGCCATCAGCATTCGTTTGATTGCCGAAGAGACCATCAAGCCAGTCACGATCGGCAAATGGGAGCCAAAAGGCGTAGCGCTCGAAGCCATTCAAGACCTGCTCGACTTCTGGAAAGGTTTCGTAGACTTCCTAATTCGTTTCTTTGTCCTCATCCTGCCGGTATTGCTCACCATCGCCCTTCCGTTCTACCTGGCATTCCTCGTCCTGCGTTGGATCTTCCGCAAACTGCGCGGGAACAAGAAGAAGGTTGAGCCGCAGAGTACTGAAGAAAAGAAGTAACGAGTAATGAATAACGAGAGGACGGCATAAAAGCCGTCCTCTTTGTTTATAGTACAAAGTCTTAATGCGAATTCCGCTAAAAAGGCAAAAGCGCGAAAAATTTGATTCCTTTGCGAAATTCGCCCTTTTTGCGTCTTTTGCGTTAAGGTTTTGTGGTTCTTAAGAGCCATATTGTTTCAGTATGACAAAAACCTGTTTTATAATCTCTATATATGGACTCTCTCATTCAAGATGCGAAAACGCTTTTCAACGTTCATCTGACGGCGCGGCAGGTGGTGGCATTGGTCAACTATGAAAAAGAACTGCTCGATTGGAATCAAAAATTCAACCTGACCGCCATCCGAGATGTGGAGTCGATCCGCACCAAACATTTTCTGGATTCGTATTCCTGTGTTCAGGCGTGGAAGGCCAACCCGCCCAGGCGCCTCGTGGATGTGGGCACGGGGGCGGGGTTTCCGGGCATTCCGCTTAAGATCATTTATCCCACCATGCATGTCACCCTGGTCGAATCGGTGGGCAAGAAAGCCATGTTCTGCCAGCATCTGGTTCAAACGTTGGGGCTGGAAAATATTGAGATCATCCACGCGCGCGCCGAGGATGTGGGGCAGAACCCCGCGCATCGCGAGTCGTATGATTGGGCACTGGCGCGAGCTGTGGCAAACCTCAACATCCTGAGCGAATACCTGCTGCCACTCGTCAAACTAGGTGGGACGATGCTTGCTCAAAAAGGTGAAAGTGGACCTGCCGAAGCGCAGTCCGCGGAAAAAGCGATGAAGTTGTTAGGTGGAAAATTGAAGCAGTTGATCCCCGTCAACTTGCCCGGTGTGGCAGATGACCGCTATCTCGTGTTGGTGGATAAAGTTGCTGCGACGCCGCCAAAGTATCCGCGCAAGGCGGGGATACCCATGAAGACGCCGCTATAAAAAAATGACCGCCATTGGCGGTCATTTTTTTATTTACGATTTGCCTTCTTTTACCATTTGTCTTGCTGTTTGCAAAAGTTCATGTGCGGAGCGGAGTGTGCCTTCGCCTACTTCACCGAGCATTTGCGAAAGTTCCAACAGGCGCGGCTCGCCTTCGAGCGGCTCGACGCGGGTGAGGGTGCGACCTTTGTCCACTAGTTTTTGCACCTGATAATGCTGGTCACCAAATACAGCGAGTTGAGGAAGATGCGTTACGCAGAACACTTGATGGCTGCGCGAGAGATTCCAAAGTTTGTGCCCCACCACCATGCCGACACGTCCGCCAATGCCTTGGTCGATTTCGTCAAAGATGAGTGAGGGTACTTCATCGGCACGTGCCATGACGTTCTTCAAGCCAAGCATGAGGCGCGAGGTTTCACCGCCCGAGGCAACCTTTGCTAGCGGCTTGAGTCCTTCGCCGGGGTTCGGGGCGACGAGAAACTCGACACGGTCGATTCCGTTCTGGTCGAAGGCGAGGCGGGTTCCATCCGCGAGAGGGATGCCGTTCGGGTCGGGCTTGGTTTGAAAGTCCACGCCGAATTGAGCCGATGCCATGCGCAGATCATCGAGTTCGAGTTCGATGCCTTTGCCCATTGTCTCTGCCGCAGACTTACGTTTCTCTGAAAGCGTTGCCGCTTGTTTGGAAAGTTTCTCGAGCAGTTTGGCTTCCTGCATTTCAAGCTCGGCAATGCGGTCTGCCGCGCCGGTGATGGTTTCCAATTGTTTCTTGGATTCATTGCCATAGGCGATCACCGCCGGAACACTGCCGCCATATTTACGGCTCAACGAATGGATCAGGTCGAGCCGTTCTTCCACTTCATCCAACCGTTTCGGGTTGAATTCGATCTCTTCCAGATAGCCGCGCAGATCATGGACGATGTCCGACAGCGTATCGAGCATCACCTCGGCTTGGTTCGAAAGTTCTGCCTGACCTGAATCGATTTTTGCCAGAGCCGCCAATGCCTGCGCCGCCTGCCCGATCAAATCGGTTGCGGCGGGCGTTTCAGGTGAACCTTCTTCGAGAATGGCGAGCGCTTCCTGAGCGTTCTGCGCCAAAGACTCGGCGTTGGCAAGCCGGTCACGTTCTTTGCGCAGTTCTTCATCTTCGCCCACTTTCAATCGCGCATCTTCGATCTCTTCCACTTGATAGGTGAGCATTTCGATGCGTCGGTCGGCATCTGCCTGGGCTTTGCGCAGGTCGCTCAGTTCGCGGCGCAGGTTCAACAGAGAATGATAGGTCTGGCGGTAGTCGTTCAACGGTTTGGAGACATCCGCATAACGGTCTAGCAAGCCTGAATGTGCGCGTGGGTCGAGCAGAGAAAGATGCTCCGCCTGCCCGTGAATATCGATCAGCAATGCGCCGAGTTCTTTGAGCAAGCCTACATTCACTGTGCGCCCGTTGATGCGCGCCACACTGCGTCCCTCGCGGCGGACTTCACGCATGAGCACCACATAATCGGGATCGTCCATCAACTCTTCACGTTTGAGGACTTCATGCACCGCCTCACGCTCTGGACCTTTGAGCTGGAACACGCCCTCAACAAATGCGGCGTCTGAATCGGTGCGCACAAAGGTGGTGTCGGCTTTCCCACCGATGAGCATCA
>JBDKJK010000365.1:0-5432 GCA_039796675.1 Chloroflexota bacterium | reverse complement strand
TGGAGAAACCATGCTCAAAACATTCCTCATCGGCATCAAAGATGTAAAACTTGCCTTTCGTGACCGCGCCGCAATTATCTTTATGTTGCTGGCTCCCTTTTTGCTGACTCTTGGTATGGGTCTGGTAACGGGGCGCTTTAGCGGCAGAACCAGCGGAATATCCGATATCCCCGTCGTCATCGTCAATCAAGATGAAGGCGACTTGGGGCAAACATTGGTAGATATCTTCAACAGCGAAGAGTTGGCTGAATTGGTCGAACCCAGCCTCGGCGCGAGTCCTGAAGCGGCACGTCAATTGGTAGATGAAAATGAAGTTGCAGCCGCCATTATTATCCCATCAGGCTTCTCACGCAGTGTCATCCCATTGGAAGAAGATTTTGCAAATGGGAACACGCCCGATGTGGTGAAGATCGAAATGTACGCAAACCCCAGCCGACCCACCAGCGCGGGCATCATCAAAGCCATTCTCGATGAATACATGAGCCGCATCGATGAAGGCACCGTGGGCGCGCAAACTTCGATCATGCAATTGATGCTCACGGGAAGAATTTTGCCAAGCGAAGCACAAGCTGCCGGAGAAGCCATGGCTGAACAGTTGGGCGAAACAAGTGAAACAACAACAGCCATCACACTCAATACATCCACTGCAGAAGGCGAAGAAGTAGAGTTTGATGTGCTTGCCTATCTTGCGCCGGGCATGGCGTTAATGTTCCTCATGTTCACCGTCAGTTATGGTGGTCGTTCGATTCTCGCTGAAAAAGCAGGCGGCACCTTGCCGCGTTTGTTGGTCTCCCCCACCAGCGCCACTCAAATCTTGGGCGGCAAGGTCTTTGGCATTTTCTTAACCGGCGTTGCACAAATGTTGATCTTGATCGGCGGCACTTCATTGCTCTTTCAACTGAAATGGGGCGACACGCTCGGTCTGATCGTGTTGGTGCTCGCCGCTGTCTTCGGCGCAACAGGCTGGGGCATGCTCATCACCGCATTGGCTCGTTCCACGGCACAAGTCGGTTCGATTGGTTCTGCCATGATGCTGATCTTCGGCATTCTTGGCGGCAGTTTTATCAGCCTTGAAAATATGCCCGCTTATATTCAAACGCTGAGTCGCATCACTCCCAATTCGTGGTCGTTGGATGGATTCACCACCCTTGCCCTCGGCGGGACTCTTACGGCTCTTTCCACGCCGATCACTGCTCTGCTCACGATGGGCGGAGTCTTGTTTGTGATCTCTGTCTTCCTATTTGGACGGAAGAACTTGGTGCAGAAATGAAAAAAATATTCGCCATCGCCTGGAAAGACGCCGTGATCCGTTTTGCCAGTGCATCAGAATTACTATTCTTTATCATCCTGCCGCTGGTGTTTACCTTTTTGCTGGCAGGCGGAACACCTTCTGGCAACCCTGATAACAACCGCGTCCGCTTGGTGGTTGTAGACCAGGCAAATACTACACTCTCACAAGAGATCATCGCCGAGTTGGGTCAGTCCACGGCGGCATACCCCGAGGTGATGAACCTCACAGATGCCGAAGAAGAATTCAATGCACGGCGTGTTGCTGCTCTTTTGATCATCCCTGCTGATTTGGATTTCTCTGCCATTCAAGACGGAACTGCCGAGCTGGACTTCCGCCAACAGCCAAACGATATGGACGCATCCATTGCTCAACGTGCCATTCAGACGGCGATTCGCAGAGTGAGCAGTTCTGTGAAAGCTGCAAATATGGCAGTAGAAGAAGCCAAAGCCAAACGGGCATTTGAATCGGCTGAAGCCGAACAAGCTTATTTTGATGAAGCCCTGCAAACGGCAAAAGAACTGCAAGCCGATGCACCTGAGCGCATCACCGTCATTGAAGGCAGCACGCCAGATCAAGTGGAGTATGACCCGCGGGCAAACACATCTGCCGGGCAATTGGTCACCTGGGTATTCATTCCGCTATTTGGCATCTCTGCCCTTTTCGCCTATGAGCGCCAGCAGGGAACCTTGCGCCGTCTGCTCACCACACCCACCAGCAAGGCAATCTTCTTACTCGGCACAATTGCAGGTCAGGTTGTGATGGCATTGATCCAAATGACTTTGTTAATTCTATTTGGCATGTTCGCACTGAACCTGCAATGGGGCAATCAACCGATCGCATTATTTGTGCTGCTAACCAGTGCAGCCCTGGCAGGTGGAGCGATTGGCACCACCATGGGAACTTTCATAAAAAGCGAAAGCCAAGCCAGCGGTCTCAGTATCATGATGGGTATGGTCATGGCATTGCTGGGCGGCTGCTGGTATCCGCTGGAGTTATTCCCTGCAACGGTTCAGAATATTGTAAAGATTTTTCCCACCACCTGGGCAATGCAAGGGCTGCTCGATCTCGTCCTACGTGGCGGCGGCTTGGCTGACATTATGCTTGAGTCTGCTGTACTGCTTGGCTTTGCCGCTGTATTCTTTGGGATTGGCATTTGGCGATTCAAATATGAATAAATATCCCTCAAATCAAAACAGCCGGGACGTTGTCCCGGCTGTCTTTTTGCATTATTCGGTTGCAGGAAATCGCTTCGTAAAAATTACCCGCCGCTGGAAGCAGCAAAATTCAAGACAAGCCCCAGAATCCAAGCGCCTGTCCAGATGTACATCCAAGTTTTAATAGGAAGGCCGAGGCTCTGCTCATTAGTGTTCTGCCAACCCCAAACAAAAGCATATAGCAGGCAGATAAACCCTAACAGCCCCTTGAGGAAACCCTCTTTTTGGAACATCTTTATAACAACAGCAATACCAGCAATGTAGATTACGATCGGGCCAAGAAACGCCAAAGATTCCATGTTAATTCTCCTGTAACTGAAGTTGGTTAAAAATTGTCTGGGAAGGGTGGAAATCCCAACAACCGAATAGCCCAATAAAGAAATAAAAGAGTGGTAAGCCATGCCGTGATTCCGAAACGCTCCTCAACATCGCGAATCTTAGCGATCCACATTCCGCGCAGTGACATAGGCAGAAAGGGCATAAACAACATAAGGGTGATACCAACCACCAACAATGGAGCAAAAGCATGAGTTTGAAGAGAATTGGAAATGTCACCGCGCAAAAAGTCCAGGCTGGCACGCGTCAGCCCACAGCCTGGGCATGGTACCCCAGTAGCCGCTCGAATCGGGCAATCCCACAATGCGACCCCGACCAAGCTAAAACCAAGATGCAGAACGCCAATACCAGCAAAGATCGCCAGTTCTCGCTGATTCGCAAGGAGAGACGAAAATACAGGCGTATGCCAAGCAGCATAAAGGTTTTGAGACAACTCTTTTTTCACGAGAGAAATAACCCTACTAACGATAACCTGTTACGCCAAATTATAAAACCGCAAGTTGCGCCTTACTTCACAACTTCCACCTTCACACTCACATTCAATTTATCCCCGACCTCTTCAAGTGCGTCGCTCCAAGTATTGAAGTTCAACTTTGGCGGCACCAGCACAATGCCTTTCATCGTAAAAAGTGGAGTTCCACTCATGGGTGCAGGCGCGGCGCTGGTATCCATGCTTTCGATGTTGATGCCTTGCGAAGCTAGATGATGTGAAATCTGTTGAATGATGCCTTCATGGTCTGCACCGGTCACTTCGATCTCGTAAGGCAGCCAGCCTGCGAATTTTCTACCTTCTTCATCCGTCTGAACAAGTGTGATCTGATAGCCCTCACTTCGCATGGGTTGAAAATCATGATCCAGTTCACTCACATCTGCAGTGGGGACTTTTATCAGCACCAACATGGCAAACTCTCCACCAAGGTGCGCCATACGACTGGATTCAACATTCCCATTGCGCTTCACTACCAGACTGGTAACCTGGTCTACCAACCCGATCTTATCCTTGCCTGTGAGCGTCAACACAATATTATTTGCCATGTCAGCTCCCTTTCATGTTCGTAAAATATAAAACCGAGTATAGCACACACACAAACAGGCAGTTATTAACTCTTTGCCGCCAAATAATCACTATATCCGCCAGCGTACCCAGCGAGTTGACCGTCTTCGATCACCAGTAAGCGTTGCATGGTTTGGTCGAGGAAGTAACGGTCATGCGAAATGACCAAGACCGTCCCTTCGAAATCGGCGAGGGCTTGCTCCAACACTTCAGCAGAGGCAATATCTAGGTTGTTGGTGGGTTCGTCCAATAAAAGAAAATTCGCACCAGAGAGAACCACCAATGCCAGTTGTAAGCGGCTGCGTTCTCCACCAGAGAGCTCGCCAATTTTCTGCGAGACTTGTTTATAGGTAAATAAATATCGCAGCAAAAATGCCGTAGCTTTTGATTCACTCATCTCACCCGCATAGCGGACGGCATCTACCACTTTTTGATTGAAATCCAAGGTCTCATGTTCTTGGGCATAATGTCCAATGGATATGCTTGGTCCAATTTTTATCTCGCCGGTATCGGGTGTCTCTTCGCCGAGAATCATGCGCAGCAACACAGACTTCCCCGCGCCGTTCGCTCCGATCAACCCAACCCGCTCGCCATGCCAGATCGTCTCATTGATATTTGCAAACACGCGTTTCTCACCAAACGATTTGGAAATATCCGCCAGCTCCAAAACCTTGTTCGAGCCGCGCCAGCCATTGAGTTGCATTTCCATGCGGCGTCTTTCCGTCACCGGCTTCTCGACCTTGTCCATCTTATCCAACCGTTTTTGCATGGTCTTGGATTTACGCGCAAGGTCTTCGTTATCGTAGACCTTGCCCCAAATGGCTAAACGTTTAATCGCCGATTCAAGGCGTTTGATGGTCACTTGCTGGGCGCGGAACATTTCTTCCTGCCGTGCGAGTCGCATTTCTTTATCTGCCATATACGAGGTGTAATCGCCTTCAAAGACGGTCATCTTGCCATCTTCAAGCTCGGCGATATGAGTCACAGCCGCATCGAGCAAATAACGATCATGCGAGATGATGACCACGGTGCCATCGTATTCGCGAATGAGTTTTTCGAGATACATCTTGCCAGGCAAGTCGAGATGATTATCCGGCTCGTCTAATAACAAGATATCTGGATTCAGCAACAGCAGCCGCGCCAACCCAACCAGTTTCTTCTGCCCGCCGCTCAACACGGAGAGAGGCTTGTCCAATTCGCTTTGAGCGAGTCCCAGCCCAAGCAGTAGACTCCTCACCCGCTCCGGGTATGAGTCACCGCCGAGGGCTTGATACTCTTCGATGAGTTGATGCTGTCGCTCCAGTGCGCGCTCTAATTTCTTTTCATTGCCATACACTTCGGGGTCACCCAAGCTAGCTTCGACCTTTTCCAACTCAGCATGAACCTCCCCCACACGCGGATTGCCCTGCATGGCGGCATTGAGCGCTGTCAGTATAGGGTCAAGCTCGGGGTGTTGAGGCAGGTATCCCGTAGTGATGAGGCGGGCGCGGGTGATGCTTCCACCCAATTCGGGAGCATGTTCCCCTTCGATGAGCTT
>JBDKJK010000364.1:0-21251 GCA_039796675.1 Chloroflexota bacterium | reverse complement strand
CAAAACCATAGCCGCGAATTACACGAATTTTCACGAAAACATGTCCAAAAATTCGCGTGAATTAGCGAAATTCGCGGCAAAGTTCTTGTTTTTGATCTCATGGTAGCAACTCGAGTTAAATAATAACCCTGCTACCCAAGTTTCCTCTCAGCCAAGAGTGCCTCCAATCTCCTATCTGAAGAAATAGTAGCAGAAAATTGCAAAAAAGCCGTAATTTTTGCCTATTTTAGTTGACCAGTGCTTGACAACTCATCTAAGTTAGGCTATTATCTAATTAGACGTTTGTCTAATACATATATTTACCTAACCGCCCCTTTTTAGGAGAGAGAGGATGCCATGTCGATAACGACTCTTGATGAACCATTAGAAAAACAAGAAACAAGGGTCGCTTCTGATGCCCCGTCAGCAGAAGCGACAGCCCGCAACATTTTCACCCGCCAAACCGGGCAAGCCTTAATCACGCTCGGCAACCTATTCAAACATGTGCCTCCATTCAATGAAAGCATCGACAGATCCACCAGTGAAACGTTGATCTCCATTGGTAAAAAATTGAAAAGGAATCGCTAACTACATACCCGTCATGAAAAATCACCACTCCTCCCCTTCCATCGTTTGGGATTTTGGCACAGCCTACGAATTGTTCATCAGTTTGCATGTGCTGCTTGAGCCGGAGTATTTCGGCATCCGCCCGTCTTATGCCGCCAGTGTTCGGGCGCGCATCCCAGCGGCAGAACGAAAATTGTTGGAGGAGTTGTACCCCATTCTGGGTGTTCCGCTTAAATGGATACACACCCTGCCTGCCCCCAAAGACGCCATTAGTGCGCTTTGGGCGCTCAAGCAAATTCCACCTGCACGCCGCATGATTGAACTGTACCACGTAGAAGCTCCCTACGAAGGCAACAACCCCGAAGAAGAGGAAAACCATAAAGGCTATAAAAACATCCTTTTGCGCATTGCAGCAGAAGGAAAGTGGACCGATGCCGATGTTGACGTCTTTCATAAGATCTTTACAAAAAAACATGGCAACTTCAAACGTGAAGCTGCTCAGTCTGCATTAGAGTGGTGGAGCCGACCATCCGAACTGGGTGATGCATTTCTAACAGCGCTTCAGTCTTACTATCAGGCATTTTTTGAGGAAGAAGAAAAACGCATCGAACCCGCACTTCGGGCTGGGTTAGCACGTGCCCAAACACTTGCCGCTGCTGTTAGCTTTGAAGAACTATTCACCGAGCTTTCGCAGGGTCTTCAGCTTGGCGATGAATTCACCGCCTCCACCTTCATCCTCGCCCCCGCATTTTGGACAACCCCCCTGGTCTTCTTCGAAAAATACGACGCCAACACCATGCTACTCACGTTTGGCGCGCGCCCGGCAGATATGTCTGTCGTTCCCGGCGAGATCGTACCCGATGCGCTCGTCCGCTCGCTCAAAGCCCTTGCTGACCCCACCCGGTTGAAAATTTTGCGCTACCTAACCAATGAAAACCTAACCCCGTCTGAAATTGCTCGCAAGCTTCAACTGCGCCCTCCCACAGTGACTCACCACCTCAAAGAACTACGCCTTGCCGGGCTGGTGGAGCTTTCGCTGATGCATGAAGAAAACCGCTATACCATCCGCAAACAAGCGCTCGACGCGGTCTATGAGAACCTGAATGCCTTCCTGCAAGGCGAACAAACCAAAGAAATTGCATGAATTCAAAAAACAACAAAACCGCCAATCCATTTCGCATTTTGAGAGAATATAGCTCCCACATCCGCGCATTCAAACCGAATGCAAGGTTATATCTTTTTAATGTCATCATCACTGGCTCAGTGATGGGCATCTTCCGCCTCATTTTCAACTTCTACGCCCTCAGCCTCGGCTTCGACGAAGCCCTGCTCGGCAGCCTCATCACTGCCAGTAGCTTCGTCGCTTTAATAGCAGCACTACCCATGGGCTATCTCGCCGACACAATCGGACGTAAAAACTCTCTCATCATTTCCAGCGGGTTATTGGCATTTTCTGTGATCGCTATGTCTCTCTGGCAAACGGAAGAAATCTTCTACATCATGAATGCCCTCTCGGGTCTGGCACAAAGTCTGGCAGGCGTGACCATGTCTCCCTTTTTGATGGAAAATAGTGAAGAGAAAGAACGCACCTACCTCTTCAGTTTCGGTCAAGGCTTAACAATGACAATGGCTTCTGTTGGCAACTGGATCGGCGGCTACCTACCCACCTGGATCGGTCAGACTCAAAACGTATCTGCCACCAGCAGCACAGCCTATGGGAATTCCATTTTCATCGCAGGTGTTGGCGCAGTTCTTGCCATTGTGCCACTTTTGTTCATCAAATCGCCAACCATCGCCCGCAGCCAGCGCGCAGTATTTGCACCTTTTCAATATGCGGCAAACCACCCGGGCTTGCTTACCAAATTCGTCTTGCCTATGTTGCTTACTTCTCTGGGCGCAGGGCTGATTATGCCGTTCATGAACGTTTTCTTTCGGGTCGTCCATCATCAGCCCGATCCCGTCATCGGCACATTATTTGCCTGGGGCTCGCTGGCAATGGGCATTGGGCTTCTTATCGCCCCGCCTCTTGCAGAACGTACGGGCAAGATCCAATTGGTCGTTATCACACAGGCGCTTTCGATCCCATTCCTCATCCTGCTTGGATTCTCCCCCATCTTTTGGGTTGGCGCTGCCAGTTATTACATCCGCCTCGCATTGATGAACATGAGCAGCCCGGTCTACCAGGCATTTGTGATGGAGCATGTCGACCCGTCGGGGCGAGCCACTGTGGCAAGCCTAACCAGTATGGCATGGAATTTCGGCTGGGCATTCAGCCCCACCATCAGCGGATGGCTGCAAGTAAAGTATGGCTTCGGTCCCGCCTTTGTAGGAACGATCATACTTTATACGATCTCTGTCTTCATGTACTGGGCGTTCTTTTGGCGACGAACGATCGAGCCTGCCCCAACCCCAGCAGCTGCCGATTAGAGATTGGCATCAAGCATTTCCCATCAACCTCGAAGCTAATCCGCTTCGAGGTTTTATTATCGGCATGGAAAATTCTAAATTGCAGAGTCAGGCATCAGCACGGAAGAAGCGAAGCAGATAAGTCTTTTTTAAATAGTGTAGACATTTAATCCAATTTGAGGTAAAAGAATAAGGATTATTCTCAGGGATAAAATAGAAAGCAAAAGCAAATGGGCACCGCAGACCTCCATATCCACTCCATTTACTCATACGACGCAACCACCACGGTAAGAGCCATCTTAAAACAAGCCGCAGATGTTGGGCTTAATGTGATTGCCATTACCGACCACGATGAATTTCGCGGTTCTCTTGAAGCACAGCAGATTGCTCCTCAATACGGCATAGAGGTCATTCCCGGCGTTGAAGTCAGTACGCAAGATGGACACCTGGTAGCGTTGTTCATCAACACACAGCCGCCTGCAGGGATGAGCATGAACGATACATTGCTCCATATTGGTATGCAGGGCGGCATTGCGATTGCCCCGCATCCTTTCAATAACCTTCCGCACAGCCTCTCGATGGAAGCTGTGCTTGGTGCGCTCACCGACCCGCGTGTAAAGGGTGTTTTGAGAGGGATTGAAACACATAACATGGGTACGCAAAACTTCGACCGGGTTGTACAAAAACTTTCCGTTTACCTGCCATTGGCAAAGATCGCTTCGAGCGATGCCCACATTTATTGGGCGATAGGAGCCGGGCGCACAAGTTTCCCCGGTTTTACTGCAAAAGACCTGCGCGCCGCGCTGGAAAATAACACAACCGTCCCTCAACCGTACAAAGGCGAATCGTCTGCACGGGCTGTGTTGAGTTGGGTGCGCCGAATTACCATGCGCCGACTCGGCTACGCCTCAGACACGCGCTCGGCATCCACGCCTATCAATACCCAACAGATCAGTAATTCCACCATTATCAAACTTAAAAATAAACGAGCCAGTAAATAAACTGACCCGTCTGTTTTCTAGAACCATACGGCTTTGGCAGGGGTAAAACCCTTCTCCCAAAGCCGTATTTATTAGGGTTACTTATAACCTAACCTTTTTCAGAAAACCAGGCGTATTCAATTCACGTTCCAGCAAATAGGTGAAATATCCCTGCATGAGCGTTTCCGCTTCTTTCTGGATCTCAAGCCCGGGTCTGGCGCGTGAGGCGTCTTTATAGCTAGAACGTTGGAAGTGCCGCAAATACTTGAGCGTCTCCAACGAAATTCGTGCCAGATTGTTCAGCCCTTCCCCACAACGCGGGCAGATCGCCCCACCCGCGGTGAAGGAAAAATATTGATCTTCCGCCAATATTTCACGTCCGCAATTTGCACATTCAAACAACTGTGGACGAAACCCAACCGCATCCAGCAGGCGCATTTCATAGTATCGGATCGGCACCCAGGCATCCGCTTCTTTTTCAAGCCGGTCAAGCGTTTCCACTAACAGACGAAAGATCGAGGGGTTTGCGCCTTCTTCCTCATAAGAAAATCTCATCAGCAATTCGACAACATAGGCAGCAAAGCCGGTCTTGATCAGGTCATCGTGCAAAGGCAGAAAAGCATTCACCGTTTCAACTTGCGTCACGATCAGCAAGTCACGTCCTTTGGCAAGTTGCACGGTAATGTGAGTAAAGGGTTGTAAATGTCCTGCCTTTCGTGAGGTGATCTTGCGTGCTCCCTTGGCAAGCGCGCGGACAATGCCATGGTCGCGAGTATACAAGGTAAGTAGGCGGTCAGCTTCACCCCAATCGGCATGACGAAGGACAACAGCTACAGCACGAAAAGAACGGAAGTCTGTCATGAAGTGAGTTGTGAACAGTTAATGATTCACTAGAAGGGCTACTTATCAGTCACCAAATGTTTTGGTGTAAAGGCTTCGGGCAGCAGTGCATAGACGCTGGTTTCTTTAACCAACTCACCCACACCATTTCCGAAGAGCACAACCGCATCCAAACCAAATTCTGCCATCACCTGCCTGCATCCACCGCAGGGAGAACCGCCGTTATTGGTAACCACCGCGATCACCTCGAAATCCTGTTCGCCTTCAGAAACCGCCTTGAAAATGGCGATTCGTTCAGCACACATAGTCTGCGGATACGCAGCGTTTTCCACATTCACCCCGGTGTAAATGCGCCCGTTCTTCGTCCGCAGCGCCGCCCCAACAGGATAATTTGAATAAGGAACATACGCCCGGCGGCGCGCTTCATTTGCAAGATCGATCAGGGATTGTTTCTCTTCTTTTGTAAGGGACATGGTCGCAACCTATTTATTTCTTTTTGGGTTTTCGTTCAAGTTTTCGAATCGCCCTGGCAGGCATACCGACCACCAGCGTATCTTCTGGAACATTTTTCGTCACAATGGCACCGGCACCTGTTCGCGCGCCATCTCCAAGTTTTATAGGAGCTACCAGCATTGTATCTGACCCAATGAACACATCCTCGCCAATTTCTGTAGCGTGTTTTTTCTCGCCATCATAATTACAAGTGATCGTTCCAGCCCCAATATTTGTATTAGACCCGATCTGTGCATTACCAATATAAGAGAAGTGCCCCATCTTCACACCATCGGCAAGATACGAATCTTTAACCTCACCAAAATTCCCCATATGAACATGGTTGCCCAGGTGCGCTCCTTTTCTCAGCCGCGCAAAAGGTCCCATATCCACATCATTTTCGAGCACCGCACCTTCCAATGACGAATAAAGAATCTTACAGCCATTCCCAATCTTTGTATCACGGATGATCGTATTCGGACCGATCACATTCCCTTCACCAATCTCCGTCTTACCATAAAGGAAAGTGTTGGGCATGATCACCGTATCTTTGCCGATCTGCACATCTGCCTCGATGTAAGCAGAGACGGGATCAATCATCGTCACACCATTCAACATATGAGTCTCATTGATACGTCTGCGCATCGCAGCTTCCACTTCAGAAAGATGAACACGGGTATTAACGCCAATGGTCTCTTCGAGATCATCCATGAGCGTGGCGTGTACCGACAAGCCGTCTTTGGATGCAAGCTCAACGATGTCCGTTAGATAGTATTCACCCTTCTTGGGATTTTTGGGGATGCGCTGGAGGGAATCCCACAACCAATTGGCGTCGAAGCAATACCCGCCCACGTTCAATTCTTTGACCTGTAACTGGTCGGGCGTCGCAACATATTCTTCCACGATGGCAGTTACCGTTCCATCTTCCTTGCGGATGATGCGCCCAAACCCACGCGGGTCATCTGCAATCACCGTCAACATCGAAAGTGGACCTGAGTTTTGCTTTTGAGTATCCACCAATTTTTGGAGGGTCTCACCACGCAAAAGAGGCATGTCTGCATAACATACAACAACCAGATCCGTTTTCCCCTTAAGCAATGCCTCTGCCTGCATCACAGCATGCCCCGTTCCCAATTGCGGTGACTGCAAAACAGTCTGTGCAGAGTCGCCAAGGTACTTTGTCACTTCTTCTGCACCATGCCCCACGACCACAATCGGTTTTTCGGTCGTCGATGCTTGAATGGCACGTAATGCATGCCAGATCATGGGCTTCCCAGCCACTGGGTGAAGCACTTTCGGCAGGGAAGATTTCATACGTGTACCCTGCCCAGCGGCAAGGAGAACAGCAGTAATTCTCATTCAGTCACCTCATAATAAAAACAGGATTTGTGCGGGGATAACCTTGCTCCGCTACAAATCCCGTTTGAGAAATTCGTCCGCCGCAGCGGACGTGTCTGGCTGGGGCACCTGGATTCGAACCAAGATCCACAGCTCCAAAGGCTGGTGTGCTGCCATTGCACCATGCCCCAGTGCGGGCGAAATTGTATCACAATTCTATTCACTACCAGGCACAAGTCCCATTTTTTTTGCTTCTTCGAGCGAAATCACTTCAGGGTTCAATGACTTCCGACCCAGGTCCTGCGCGGCAGATTCCCAAAAATCATCTGTCGATTTTTCCTTTGGCTTCTCAGTAGAGTTTTGCTTGAACAGTGCTTCCATCTCGGGTGCAGGGGTGGCTTTTGCCAATTGATCGGTTTGCTTCTTTGGAATTACAGCAGCGGGCGCGGCAAGAGACGCAATTTTGGATTTCAACTCACCGGTCGCTCCCATAGAAGCCAGCGCTTTTTCTACCTGCCCGCGCAAGGCCACCAAGCCACGCACTGAATCGAGGATTTGCTCCTCGCCTGCGAGTCTTTTTCCGGCAACAAGGAGGGCATAAAGCGGCGTGACGGGAATAAATAGCAAATCGTGGTCGCCGCCACTAAACACATGATACGACTCGATATTTTCTTGATGGTTATGACGCGCCACTTTCAAACTGGTAGTGTGAATCGCCATTAATGTGGAAATCAGAGAAACTTCCATGCTAGGGTCGTGCAGGGTTCCTGTGCGGGCGTTGATCAGACCACGTTCATTGAGCAGGAACACTGCATCTGCGTTGAAATCCTGCCGAAAGTTGGCAAGCAGGTCTGAAAGGCGGGTTTGTTGAGGTTCCACATTGCCTGTTGCCCCAGAGTTGTTTTCGGGTGGAAAAATGGTTTGCACAAGCCCAAGCCCACGCTCTACCGAATCCAAAAAATCTGCCATGGGGATGGGTTTATCAAAGATGGCAAACGCGCCGCTATTGAGCATTTCATCGCGCATCTTCTTTTCGGTCATACCGGTGATGAAGATGACCTTCACCTCAGGGTGACGCGCGCGAACCTTATGCATCAATTCAACCCCGCTTATGCCGGGAAGTTTGTAATCAGAAACCAACATATCGATCTTGTGGCGGGATGATTCAAGCATCGCCTCTTCGCCAGATTGGGCTTCGTAGATCTGGATATCCTTGTTCTTTAGCGTATCCAATGTGGCGCGCAAAAGACGAAGAATATCTCGTTGGTCATCTACAAGCAATAGGTTTCGAACCATGCCACCTGCTCTCATTTGCAGAATCTCTGCAAGGGATAATAACTAAAATCGTTCAAGCCGCTAATAAATATTGCGGTGAGTTCCAGTAATAATGTTCGAATTATAGCAAAATTCGCAATATGAAGAATAATCAGTTTTGACAGGTCTCGCCTATGCCAAACGTCTCAATGTTCGATAATGGGTTGGCGGTAGGGTCGAGTGCAAATCCGCAAAGATCGGGGCGTGCTGCAGCGATTCGCAATCGTGAGTATAACGGAATGGCTGGAAGATTCTCGCTTAGGAGTATTTGGGTTTCGCGATAGGAAGGCAGATAGGACGAGTCTTCGCGCAGAGAAGAGCGGGCGGTCTGACAAGCCGCATCATACGCTTCATTACTGTAGCCCGTGATGTTTGCACCCACCCATGCATTGGACTCAGATGGTATTGAAGCACTGGTAAACCAGCTACACGGAGGTTCGATGCTTTCAACCCCCAGAGCATATTGTGCCAGATCAAATTGCCGCCCAAAGAGCGCCCCAGCTGGACCCGGAGAGTAAAGCTCATTCGGGGCGAGGAATTCCACATTCAAACCAATGCCGCATTTTGCGAGAGAGGCTTCGATAATGGCTGCAACTTGTCTGCGTTGGGCAGTAGAGGTGGTTTGGTATTTCAAAACGAGAGGTGTATTGTATGCCACATTCCGCACAGAAATGGCGAGGCGTGGGGTCGTTGGGTTATCATCTGAGTCGAGCCAGCCAGCTTGTTCGAGCAGGGAGATGCCTATTTGGGGGTCATAGGGAATGACGGAGATGTTTGAATCAAAGGCAGGGTGACTGGATGGAAGGTAGGAGGTTGGGACATTGGTTAATCCATAGAGGATGTTGGTTGAAATTGTTTGACGGTCTATACAATAAGCGATTGCCTGCCGGGTGTATGTATCAGCAAAGAAGTTCTGCCTGTCTTTTTGGATGTCATATCCGTTATCGTAGGAGGCGGGCACAACCCCCAAGCCAAGCCATTCCATACTTGTGCCTGCGGTAACGAACATCTGTGCCTGGTCGGCGGTCTGCATTTCCTGAAGCAAGCCAACGTGGTCTTCAAGGTTGATGGTAGGGTCGATCAGGTCACAGCGACCAGCGATCAATTCGGACAGAGCCAGGTCGGGGTCGGGAATGAAGCGGAATTGGACTCCGTCTAATTTTGGGTAGCCATCTCGAATCCGATAATAGTTTGGATTTTTCTCAAGGGTAATACTTTCGCCGGGTATCCATTCTGCAATGGCAAAGGGACCCCAACCAATGGGTGTACGCGAAGAAATATCGACATCGGGTAGTTGTGATGCGGGGAATTCGCTCCAGGCATGTTTGGGGGCGGGATGCCAAAGATTCATGAAATAGGTTGGGTCAATAAAACCGGGGATGCCAAACCATTGCAAGGTGTTTTCGTCAGCTGCCTCGTAGGTTTGTGTGCGTTCGATCAGGTACGTGTTTAGGTTTGCCTCGCGTTGGAGTTCAAAGGCGTAGATCGAGTCGTCGGCGGTAAGGGGTGTGCCGTCAGACCATGTCAGATCGGGGCGCAATCGATAGGTGACGACCATTTGGTCCATTTCAAGCGGGGTGACGCCGTCATACGTAACTGCACAATCGCTGTTGCGGCAGTCAGCAGGGCGCACTTGCAAGCCAGTGGTTAATTGAGTGAGGTTACCTTCTGCATCTACCAAGGTATCGCCAGCTTGCACTGTGGTCTTGATAATTTGGGCATCACCGTTATCAAGTGATGGCAGTTGTGTAAGGATGGCGGGTTGATATTCGTAGCCAATGGTGTCAATGGGACCGTCATAGAGCGCGGCTAACACACTTCGTGCGGCGGCGTTCAATTCGCCAAATGGGTAAAGGCTGTTCGGTTCCTGCCCCAAACATACTGTGAGAACGTTCTGTGAAGGCGCAGGGATATCGGGCGTGGTTTCAACTCCTGGCTCGGGTTCGAGGGTTGGGGTTTGTGTTTGAACTGGGGCAGTCAAACATGCTGGAATTACAAGAAGGAGAGTGGGGAGTATATAAAGAAGACGTTTGTTTTTCATGTTCCCTGCCCGTGCAGATGTAGTCATGCGATTATTATACCCATTGAAAATAAAAAAGAGACCGTCGCGACGGTCTCTTTTGAAATCGTTCTTTTATTCTGCCAAGAAACATGCCACCCAGTGACCCGGGCGAACTTCTTTGAACTCTGGTTCCTGTTGGGAGCATTGAGCAACGGCAATGGGACAGCGAGTGTGAAAGCGGCAGCCCTTGGGCGGGTTGAGCGGGCTGGGCACATCGCCCTTGAGGATGGTGCGTTCACGCTTGACATTTGGATGCGGCACCGGAATGGCAGAGAGCAGCGCCTTGGTGTAAGGGTGCAAAGGTTCACGATAAAGCGATTCGCGGTCGGTCAACTCAACCATTTTGCCAAGGTACATTACGGCAACACGGTCTGAGATATGTTCCACCACACTGAGGTTATGTGCAATGAAAAGATAAGTAAGCCCGAATTCAGATTGAAGGTCTTTGAGGATGTTCAAGACCTGGGATTGAATGGATACATCAAGAGCAGAAACCGGCTCATCACAGACGATGAACTTGGGATTCAAAGCCAGAGCACGGGCAATGCCGATGCGTTGGCGCTGACCACCAGAGAATTCATGCGGATACCGGCGGGCATGGTATTCTTCGAGCCCTACCTTCTTAAGCATGTTAATGGCGATCTCCCAACGTTCCTTGGGGCGCCCAATATTGTGGATCTGCAAACCTTCCATCACCGATTCGCCGATGGGCATGCGTGGGTTCAAGGAGGCGTAGGGGTCTTGAAAGATAATCTGCATGTCACGGCGCAAGGGCTTCAACTCGCGTTGTCCCATTTTGAGAATGTTTTTGCCTTCGAAGGTAACATCGCCCGATGTGGGTTCAACAAGGCGCAACAGGGTACGACCAACGGTTGTTTTACCGCAGCCAGATTCACCTACCATACCAAGGGTTTCACCCTTTTTGACGGCAAAACTAACTTTGTCTACAGCCTGCACCCAGGCCGTTACACGCTGAAGCAACCCCGAGCGGACGGGGAAATATTTTACAAGTTTATCCACCACCAAGATATCTGGTTGTTCTTGTTTGTTCGTAGTGTTCATAAGTTGCATAATTCCTTTTATTTTCCAGATTTCATTGGGGCGGTGTGCCCATCTGCATCCTGATATAACCAACAGCGAACTTTATGACCTTCTGAAACTTCAACCAGCCCAGGATGCTGATCTGTACAAACTGTAAGATTGTTATCCACACGGGCGCGGCAACGCGGAGCAAAACGGCAACCTTTCGGTAAGTTGATGAGGTTGGGAACGCTTCCGGGGATAACATCCAAACGCTCACGAATATCGCCGAGGACTGGGATGGAGCCGATCAAGCCTTGAGTGTAGGGGTGAAGCGGATTGTCAAATAGGGTTGCCACCGGAGATTCTTCAACGATCTCACCGGCATACATCACGACGACGCGGTTTGCCATTTCTGCGATCACGCCTAGATCATGGGTAATGAGCATCATGGCTGACCCAAGCTGGTTTTTCATGTCGCGCATCAGGTCGAGGATCTGAGCTTGAATGGTTACGTCTAAAGCAGTCGTGGGTTCATCTGCAATGAGAAGATCGGGCACACAGGCAAGCGCCATAGCGATCATGACGCGTTGAGACATACCGCCGGAAAGTTCATGAGGGAATGAATCAGCACGACGACCGGGTTCAGGAATACCAACCAGTTTCAGCAATTCAACCGCGCGTTCACGCCCGGCTTCTTTACCAAAATCTTGGTGAATGTTCAACACTTCGGAAATCTGGTCACCGGCACGAAATACCGGGTTCAACGCAGACTGCGGTTGTTGGAAGATCATGGAGATGCGATTGCCGCGCACCTGCATCATTTCTTCTTCTGCAGCAGTGACGAGATTCTTCCCGTCAAAATTGATCTCACCTTCCACAATCTTGCCGGGAGCACTGATGAGACGCATGATCGACAGGGAGGTGACGCTTTTTCCACACCCAGATTCACCCACAATGCCAAGAACTTCGCCGGGGTAAATTGAAAAATCCACACCATCTACGGCGTGTACAGTACCGTCTTCGGTGTAGAAGTAGGTTTTAAGGTTTTTTACTTCCAAAAGGGGTTTATTGATCTCAGACACGGTTTACCAAATCTCCTTGGAGCATGATATGTGTTTTATTTCAACGTACACAAGTCGTTACTTTCAATATAGGAAAGCACAGGGGTGAAGGTCTCTAAATGGAAGGAGCCGCCCGAGGGTTTTCCCTTTACCAAGCTGAAAATAATATTCTTATCTGCATGACGTCCATCCAACGGTATTAGTAAGGTGTCAAAGTTTGAAAAGAACGGACTGAAGGAATGGATGCGTTGAGGCTGATCGTAATGCAATTCAAGAAGCACCATCTGCCCGCTGGTCTGATAATAGTTGAACGTTTCGTCTGTCAGGTTCAACTCGTCCCAGCGTTTGTCACCGGAGATCTGCTCGTTTATCATTGCCGTAATTGCGGCAAGCTGTTCAGAACCATCCTGCAAGACAATCTCTTCACCATAACAATGCACAATGCCAAATACAGGTTGTGCCGCAAAAACGGGATAAAACCAGAGGGCGTCTTTAGTGTAGGCAGCCAAGCTCATATAGATGCAAATCATAATTGACATAAAAATCGTCAATATGAAGTTTAAGACTGAGGCAGTTTTGCCAGTACTTTGTAAATGGGTTTCGCTCACACTTATTCTCTAGAAATTACTTGATGATGAGCGCAATCAAAACCCGGACTTGATCACTTTCCGGAATGGACTGAATTGTAACAGAGATATTCTTGTCTGGCTTGACGCGTAAAATGGTGATCGCGCCGCCGATTGGGCTTTCAGGGCTGTTGCCACGTTTTGTCCATTCCAGGGCTTCCAGCTCGGAGCGGTAGTAATTTGTAATCGTATCCACATCACCCGTAACAATGTATGAAATGCTGGTGTTTGCAGCTGCAAATTTCAGAGTTTCAGCCTCGGGGTGAATGGGCACATCAGTTGGCAGGGAATCAAGGTTGGCTTGTACAGTTGCTGTGGCAGCTATGATTTCATCGTCTGTTTTCTCTGCCTCAGCTGCTGGCCTTCCACAACCAGCCAACCCCAATACGGTTATCATTATCAAAATTAATACCAAAGTTGTTTTTTTCATTCCTGCTCTCCAAAAAAGGATTAAAGTTTGAGGCGCGGGTCAAGCGCGTCGCGCAGCCCATCACCGATATAGTTAAAAGATAGAGACATCAGGAAAATACACAACCCGGGATAAAAGGCAAGCCAAGGTTGCTGCCACATGCGCTCTTGAACGTTCTGGAGCATATTCCCCCAAGTAGGTACTGGAGGGGTAATCCCAAACCCAAGGAAGGAGAGTGCCGCTTCCAATACAATGGTGCCGCCAAGCCCAAGGGTTAGGTTAACAATAACCGGGGCGAGTGAATTCGGGATCATATGTCTTGTGATGATCCTCCAGTCACTAGATCCCAACGCACGGGCAGCCTGCACAAAATCCAACTCGCGCAAGCCTAGCACCATTCCACGCACCAGGCGGGTGGCACCCAACCAACCAAATGCGATCAAAACTAGGGAAATGATAACGGCCTTCGACCATTCATCGGGAAGCCCTGGAATCGTCATCCCGCGCAGCATGGCAGAAAAGAACAGAAGGAGGGGAAGGGTGGGAAGTGTGAGTAGGAATTCTACGATTCGTTGGATGAGTGCATCCACCCATTTGCCAAAGTAGCCTGAAACCGCACCAACGATCACACCAATGGTTTCAGACACAAAGTTGACAAGGACCGTTACAAAGAGAGAGATGCGCGCTGCATACAACAAACGACTGAAGACATCTCGTCCGAGCTCATCAGTGCCAAGGATATGCTCTGATGAAGGATTTGAATAAGATGGAGCTAGATTCTGCTTATAAGGGTCATATGGGGCAAGTGTATTGGCAAAGACCGCCAAAAACACAAAAATGATAACGATCATCATCCCAACCACAGCCAATTTATGTTTGAGGAAGCGCCGTCCAATAACAATGTACCATTTCTCTTCCTTGATGGTTGAGAGTGTTTCTGAATTCAGTTGAGCAACTGCCATGTATGAATCTCCGATTCCAGCAATGTTAACCCAGGCGTATGCGAGGGTCTACAACGGTATAAAGAATATCCCCGATAAGGGAAGCGATCACAACCAAAACCGCGCTGATAAACAGGAACGCCATGGCTACGGGATAGTCATTTGCCCCAAGAGCATACACATATAGGAACCCCATACCAGGCCAGTTGAAAACCGTCTCGGTAATTGTTGCCCCACCGAAAATGCCAGGAATCTGGAATACTACAATCGTAATTAAAGGGATCAAACCATTGCGCATGGCATGTTTCATAATGACAATACGTTCTTTCAAGCCCTTCGCGCGGGCAGTACGGACGTAGTCCTGCCGTAAAACCTCGAGCATGGCGGTACGCATGAAACGGCTCCAGCCAGCCATATACAAAAGGGACAACACAACGGTCGGCAGCAAAGCGTGAACCGCAATATCTAATGCAGACCCAGGGGTTGCATTCAGCAATTCAAGCAAGCTGCCAGGCAGGGGCGCACGTACAAGAATTACGTTTCCTGTTGGTAAATAGGGAAATCCAAAGGCTTTGTAAAGCGGCGATTGATTGCCTCCAAACAAAATGATCATCATCAAGCCAAACCAAAACACGGGCATGGCTGTTCCAAAAAATGAAAAAGTGGTTACAAAGTAATCAAGACGCGAATACTGTTTAACCGCGGAAAAGATACCAATGGGAATAGCTATGATCAGCGAAACAACAGTGGCTGAAATCATCAGAATCATTGTGTTGCGCAAGCGGGAAAGTAGAACATCCCCCACCGGTGACCCGCGTGCCACATTCCACGAAACTCCAAAATCACCACGCAATACCCCCCTACTACAAGTTGACTCTACTGAACGGCATGTAGACGTTTGTAACTCAGGCCTGCCAATTTCATCAAACCAATCTTCCCCACTTAGCCAGGCAATATATCCCCAAATAGGACCGCGATGCAAACCCAAATATTCACTGATGCGAGCGATCTGCTCTTCAGTAAACCCCTGGTTAGCGCGCCCACCAGCGCCCGCCATTCTTAATTCATCCAATGGTCCACCCGGCGCAAGCCACAAAATAAAATAGATCGCCATCGAGGCGGCGACGATCACTAAACTCATCTGGAAGAATCGTCGAATTAAGTAATTAGTCATGTTCTTTGCTGCCCTTTCTAAATTTCAGGGTATTGATTTTTATTTCAAGGCATACAATAAAAAAAAATAATAACTCTAATAAACCAGAATGGAGGATGGTGGTTCCCCACCATCCTCCACTTTACTTACTTTACAATCTTACTGTTCGAAGTCGAAGTTCTCGACATTCCAGAATTCGCTGTTGGCGGTGGGATCCATCAACACACCCACAACGCTCGGGCGGGTTACGAGGATCTTGGCACGGGCGAACAGAGGCAGACTGGGCAGATTTTCGGTGAAGATAGTCTGAGCCTTGGCATGTTCGGAAGCCTTGGTGGCTTCATCGAGAGCCTGAGTCGCAGCATTGCATGCTGCATCAAAATCGGCATTCTCAAAGCCAACATCGTTGGAGTTACCCCAACCGAGTTCAGCGCTGGGCAACTGTGAAGAGATGTACAGGTTGCATGGGGGCTCAACGCCGGTCAACCAGGCGAATTCGCCCAAGTCGAACTGGCGGCCGAAAACCAAACCTTCAGGACCATCACCAAAGTATTCGCTGCCATAGGTTTCGATTGTGGTTTCGATACCGCAGTTATCCTTCAACTGAGCTTGAACAATCTGGGTCACTTTTTCGCGCAGCGGGTTCACGCGGGTGCTATGAATGAAGGCGAGCTTGTTGCCCTTACCATCGTCCATAATTCCATCGGCATCGGTATCGGTCCAGCCGAGTTCAGCAAGCATGGACTTACCCTTTTCAGCATCGAATTCGTAGATGGTGATGTTGTCATCACCGGCATAAAGCGGGTGATCAGCAGCGGTATAAGTGTGCTGAACAACAGCTGCGCCGTTGGTTGCGCCGTCAACGATCGCCTGGCGGTCGAGACAGTAGGCAATCGCCTGGCGGAAGGCAACGTTTTGGAAGAGCAAGGAGCCGTCCGCAGCCTTGAGGGTCGCAGCAGCGCCAGAATAGCCTTCAACCGGCTTGGTGTTGAAATCGAGATGTTCGAACACGGTACCAGCCACAACCTGCGGCACCATCAAACCTTCAGCTTCAAACTGGCGGATGAGGGGCAGGGAGCCTTCGAAAGCAGCGTCCTGGGTACCGAAATCACATTCACCAGAAGCCAACTGAGCAATGAGCTGGTTGGTGTCGGGGATGAAGCGGTAGATCAGGGTATCAACCTTGGGCAGGCCTTCGCCAGCGCGCCAGTAGGTTTCGTTCTTCTCAACGGTCAGGTGATCACCAGCAACCCATTCGGTCAGTTTGAACGGACCGAAAGCGAGCGGATCGCGGTTCACAGTTTCGTCAGCAAGCATTTCAGCAGGAGTCATCGGGCTGGAGCCACCTTCGCCATAAACATGCTTAGGAAGCGGGGTGATCATACCGTCGATGAAATAGGTACCGCTGGTGTAGCTCGGCATATAGTAGTACTTGTAGGTCGAGTCATCCACAATCTCGATCTTCTGAGTCTGGGTCTCGTAGAAGTACTTGGAGCTTGGGGTGTCGGGGTGAGCGCCAACGGTGTAGGAGAATTCCACATCAGCAGTGGTCACCGGTGTGCCATCTTCCCAGGTAGCGCCATCAGCGAGGGTGAAGGCGGTTACAATCTGAATGGTCGGGTACTTCTGACCGTCTTCAACGGTAACTTCGATCGGGTCGCCTTCAGCCTGGTTCAGGGAAATAACGGTGCCCACTTCGAGGGTCACAGCAGCATCCTGAGCGCCATCGTAAACGACATCGCCGACACCAACTTCAATGGTTTCTTTTGTAGCAGTGTCATCAAAGGTCGAAAGACCATAAAGCACACCCTGATAGTCATAGGTGCGCTGATCGAAAGTCGCATCATACAAAGCATCAAGAACGAAGGTCTTGACGAGAGCAGATTCACTGTACAGATAGAGGGTGGAAGGTTCCTGAGCCAAACAAGCAACCATCACTTTGGGCTCAGCAGGAGCGGCTTCTTCAGTAGCAGCGGGAGCGGCTTCTTCGGTAGCAGCGGGAGCGGCTTCTTCGGTGGCAGCAGGGGCGCCGCACGCAGCAAGCACCATGCTGGCGATCACCAACAAACCAAGCAAAGCAAACAATCGGTTTCGTAACATTTGTTTTTCTCCTCCAAGAAGAAAATTTAGGGGTTTGAAATACAGACACAACATGCAAAAGCTACATTATTATCTCTTGCTGAACCACCTCCTTCTATGTAATATAAAAGGCTTTTACAAACCGATAGGACAAAGAGAATTATACCTAATTCTAGAAGCGAGTCAACCGCGATGACATAGCACTGGCTTGTATAGTCATATTCACGCCTTAAACCATACTTTAGTAGCTTTTGAACACCCTACTAGAGAACTGTTTTCTTAAACCAACCTGATCAATTCCATATTATTCTTGTGACAAGAAAATGACAGGAATACCGCATCAAACCAGACCGAGTGACCGAGAACTCACCATTTGATTTTTCATTCGCTGTAGAATTTCCCGCTCCGCGTTGACAATCCCCCTGCCCTGCCATACAATTTATTTATCACTTCATTCAGGAGAAATCATCATGCTCAAAGAATTCAAAGAGTTCGTCATGCGCGGAAACGTACTCGATATGGCGGTAGGCGTCATCATTGGCGGTGCGTTTGGCAAGATCGTCGGCTCGCTCGTCAATGACATCCTCATGCCCTTGGTCGGCTTGCTCATGGGCGGAGTCAACTTCAGCGAACTATCCGTCACGGTTGGCAGTGCCACCATCATGTGGGGACTTTTCCTTCAAACCGTAGTAGATTTCCTCATCATTGCCTTTGTCATCTTCCTAATTGTCAAAGCTGCGAATAATATGAAGAAAGCCCCTGCCCCAGCAGACCCCACCACCAAAGAATGCCCGCACTGCATTACAACCATTTCCATCAAAGCTACCCGTTGCCCAAATTGCACATCTGAATTGAAGGCGTAGTCTTTCCTTAATAAACGTCAAACTGAATGCTCCGACAAGGCGATGTCCTTATCGGAGCATTTATAATGTTCCCACCATGAATTTAGATTTCATCAACAAACTCAACCCACAGCAGCGCAGCGCGGTCACAGCGGCGGATGGACCTGTAATGGTCGTGGCAGGTCCCGGGTCCGGTAAGACGCGCGTACTCACTCAACGCATTGCATATCTCATTGCTCATGAAGGCGTCCGCCCGTGGCAGATTCTCGCCGTCACCTTCACCAATAAAGCCGCCAAAGAAATGGATGAGCGCGTCAAAGCGATTTTGAACGAGCAGGCTACCGAAGGCATGATGCTGGGAACGTTCCACTCCATCTGTGCACGGATTTTGCGACGCGAAGCCGAGCACCTGCCGGTGGCGCAAAATTTTGTCATCTTCGATGCCGACGACCAGCAGAGTTTGGTCAAGTCGATCATCCGTGAATTGAATTTGAACGACAAACTCTATCGCGCCAACAGTGTGCATGCTTCGATTTCACGTGCCAAGAACGAATTGATTTTTCCAGATGATTACCCTATCAACACCTACCGCGACGAAGTGGTAAAGCGCGTGTACACCGAATATCAAAAGCGACTCATCGCCAGCAACGCCGTGGACTTTGATGATATTTTGGTGTATGCAACGCAGTTACTTGAAACCAACCCAACCGTGCGCGAAAAATATGCCCAGCGTTTTCGGCATGTGCTGGTGGACGAGTTCCAAGATACCAACCTTGCGCAATATGCTCTCATTAAACATCTGGCATCACATCACAGAAATATCTTTTGCGTGGGTGACCCAGATCAATCGGTGTATGGTTGGCGCGGCGCGGACTATCGCAATATTCAGCGCTTTGAACAAGACTTCACCGACTCGCAAACGATTTTGCTCGAACAGAATTACCGCTCCCATCAAAACATTCTCGACGTTGCCATGGGCGTGATCGACCGCGCCAGCAATCGCCGCAAGAAACGTCTGTTCAGCGACCGTGGCGCGGGCGAGAAAATTTTCTTCTACGAAGCGCGTGATGATTATGGCGAGGCTTCTTTCGTTGTGGATACCATCGCTCAACTCGTTGCCTCAGGCGAGTTTGAGCCGAAAGATTGCGCGGTGATGTATCGCACTAATGCCATGTCGCGCCTGATTGAAGAAGCCTTCTTGCAGGCTCGCCTTCCTTATAAGTTAGTCGGCGCGCAACGCTTCTATGGTCGCCGCGAAGTGAAGGACATCATCGCCTTCATTCGCCTTGCGCACAACCCCGCCGATGAAGCCGCCCTCAGCCGCGTCATCAATGTCCCACCGCGTGGCATCGGCGAAAAGACACTCACCACCTTGCATATGGTAGCCCGACAAAACAACACCAATGCCGGATTTATTTTGCTCAACCTTGCTCACGGCGCAGAGTCGAATTTCTATAAATCCTTCACCGGCCGCGCCGCCCTGCCTCTCGCGGACTTTGGCGGTATGCTCGCCAACTGGCACGCGCTTGCAAAAGTAGGCAGGGTTTCAGAACTTTTCGACCGCATCGTGCGCGACATTAATTACAAAGAATACATCGTTGAAGATGATTCTGAAGAAAGCGCCGACCGTTGGGAGAACGTGCAGGAACTCAAGCGTCTCGCACTCGAATACGATACGCGTACCATTGACGACTTCCTTGAAAACGTAGCGCTCATCGCCGATCAAGATACGCTCACCGACGCCAACGCCCCCACCCTGCTCACGCTCCACGCCGCCAAGGGTCTCGAATATGGCGCGGTCTTCATTGTCGGGCTCGATGACGGCATCATCCCGCACAGCCGTTCCTTCGATGAAGTGCAACAAATGGAAGAAGAACGCCGCCTCTTTTATGTGGGCATCACGCGCGCCAAAGACCGCCTCTATCTCTTGCGCGCCATTCAACGCGGCGGGCGTGGCATGGCAGAAGAAACCTTCCCCTCACGCTTCATGGATGACATCCCCGCAGATATGCTCGTCGGTCGCACGCGCACAGGACGCTCGATGCGCGGCGCTCCCTCCGACATCAAGTGGTCGCTTCCCACCCCGCCGACATCTGCTCCTATCACCCAAGCCTTATATAAAGCCGGGACTCGCGTCCGCCACGCCATGTGGGGCGACGGCATCGTGCTCGACTCACGCATGCAAGACGGTGACGAGATCATTGACGTGGTCTTTGAATCGGTGGGCATCAAACGTCTCGCCGCAAGTTTGGCGAATTTGAAAATCATATAACCCGTCATTGCCTGCACTGTGCAGCAGGCACACGTGCGAGGAGGGCGACAGCCCGACGAAGCAATCTCATGACTTAATCATAGGATTGCTTCGTCGCTAAGAACAAGAGCGCTCCTCGCAATGACGATAGCGCAATGAAGGAGACTCCCATGCAATACGTAAACCTCGGCAAAACCGGATTAAAAGTGTCACGTCTGTGCCTCGGCATGATGACCTATGGTTCTAAGACCTGGCGCGAATGGGTATTAGATGAAGAAGCCGCCAAGCCTTTTGTAAAGAAGGCTTTAGATGCAGGCATTAACTTCTTTGATACTGCCGATGTGTATTCAATCGGAGAAAGTGAACGCATCACAGGCAGCCTCATGCGTCACTTTGGTGTGAATCGTCAGAATGTGGTCATTGCCACAAAAGTAAATGGCGAATTGAGCTCTGATGTCAACGACCGCGGACTCTCCCGCAAGCACATCATGGACGGGATCGACAACTCCCTCAAACGCCTGCAAATGGATTACGTGGACTTGTACCAGATCCACCGCTGGGACTACAACACTCCCATTGAAGAGACGATGGAAACACTGAATGACATCGTCCGCGCGGGAAAGGCAAGATATATCGGGGCATCTTCAATGTTCGTGCGACAGTTTATGAAGGCGCAGCATGTGGCAGAGATGAACGGCTGGACAAAGTTCGTGTCTATGCAGAATCACTACAACTTGGTTTATCGCGAAGAAGAACGCGAAATGATTCCTTTATGTATGGAAACGGGTGTGGGTCTCATTCCGTGGAGCCCCATGGCGCGCGGATTCTTCGCCCGTAACAGCAAGAGTGGGGCAGAAACCGCTCGCTACAAAACGGATGGCTTCTTTA
>JBDKJK010000363.1:0-5190 GCA_039796675.1 Chloroflexota bacterium | reverse complement strand
GACCATGCACCAGTTCGATCTGAGGCGGAAGCAATTGGTCAATGCCGTGCCGCACAATTGAGTGCGTCTGCCCGCCGCAAATTTCCATCAACGTCCACGGGCGCGTCACGGTGCGGCGGATCTCTTCGATCACACCCTTTACCAAGTCCGCGTCACGATATTCACTCACATATTTCATGGCGCTTCTTTTCCTAACTCTTCTTCCAACGAGCCCATCTGGCGCAACAACTCCAACGTTTCCATGGCGTCTTTCTCGCTCAACAAACTGATCGCAAACCCAACATGGATAATGCAATACTCGCCGACCTTCGCTTCCGGCACATAACTCAAACATGCCTCGCGAAAGATTCCGCCAAAATCCACCTTCGCCATTTGCAAGCCGTTGCTTTCGTACACATCAATAATTTTTCCGGGTACACCCAAACACATAATAATCTCCTTGTCAGACCCTAAAGGTCTCTGAGACCTTTAGGGTCTCAACATACTTGAGGCGATATACGCCTGCCCCAATGAGAGTCCGCCATCGTTGGTCGGAACTTCTCGATGAATATAAATTTCAAAACCATCCTTGCGCAACAACGGGATCGTTTTTTGCAGCAAGGTCATGTTCTGCCAAGCCCCGCCCGATAACACCACGCTTCGCAGCGAAGTATCACGGCTGATCTTCTGAACCATCTCACGCACCGCTTCTGCCAATCCATTATGAAACCGAGCGGATATTTTCGATGTGGGGATTCCCGCCATCACATCCTTTATCAACGCCTCAACAACGCCTCTGACTCGTACTTGACCTGACTCAACCCCAAAGACATACATCCCCGCCTCAGCCGAATCTGCCATCGCCTCGAACTCAATCGCCGCCTGCCCCTCATAGTTGACCTTCTGCCGCACACCCGCCAACGCCGAAACCGCATCGAACAACCGTCCCATGGATGAAGTCATCGGCGTGTTGATTTTCTTTTCAAGCTGCACCCGCAATATGACTTGGTCTTCGGCACAAAACTCCTTCACCGACTCCAGTACATCATCCCAATCCAAGCCGAGACTCCACAACAAAGCCAACGCCGTGCGAGCCGGTTTCTTGATGGAGGCATCACCGCCGGGCAAAGGGAAATATTCCAACTGCGCCGCCCGTTGATACGACTTGGCATCTGCCACCAAAAACTCCCCGCCCCAAATCGCGCCATCATTGCCATAGCCTGTCCCATCGAACGACACACCGATGACCGGCTCGGTCAGTCCGTGCTCTGCCATGCATGCTGCAACATGGGCGTGGTGATGTTGCACTGCAATCGTTGGCAAGCCTTCGCGTTCGGCGCGTTCCATTGCATAGCGCGTAGCCAGATAGTTGGGGTGTATGTCATGAGCAATTGCAAGAGGCTTCACACGGAACAGGCGCTCGAAATGCTCGATGCCTTGTTCAAAGGATCGCAATGTCTCGTAATTTTTCATATCCCCGATGTGATGGCTGAGGAAGGCGTAATTTCCATTCGTGAGGCAGAAGGTGTTTTTCAGTTCGGAGCCTACTGAAAGGATTTGAGGAACATCGAAAGGCAATTTCACTGGAAATGGAGAATAGCCTCTTGAACGTCGAATTGGATAAATGTTTGAATGTTTAAATGTTTCAACGTTCGAACGTTCAAACGTGCGAACGACGGAATCATCACATCGGATGTGAATATCTCTATCGTGCATGAGAAACGCATCCGCAAGTTTAGCGAGACGTTTGCGAACTTCATCATTATTAATGGCAATAGGTTCTTCGGAGAGATTGCCACTGGTCAAAACAAAAGCAGAGAATGAACGATGATCAATGGGTGATCGTCTATCGTCTGTGGTCCATCGTCCATCGTCAAACAGCAAATAATGAAGCGGCGTATAAGGCAGCATCACCCCAAGCCATTCTTGTTTCGGGGAAGTTTCTTCAACGATGGTGGATTCGGGTCTCTTCTTAAGCAAAACAATTGGGCGGGCGGGTGAGGTGAGTAGTTTTCTCTCTTCTTCACTGACAAAGCAATGCGTTTCGATGGTTTCGAGGTCGGGCATCATCAATGCGAATGGCTTGTCCACGCGCAGTTTTCGGGTTCGCAGTTCTGTTACAGCTTTAGCATTCGTCGCGTCACAAGCGAGATGAAATCCACCCAGACCTTTGATGGCAACGATCTTTCCTTCTGCAAGAAGTTTTTGTGTTTCTTCTATCGCATCATTCTCTGCAACCGACCTTTGACCTTCGACCTTTGACGAGAACTCCAACCACACCTTCGGTCCACAAACCGGACATGCCACCGGCTGCGCATGGAAACGTCGATTGGTCGGGTCTTTGTATTCGCGTTCGCAGTCGGGGCATAACTTGAATCCAGCCATCGTGGTGAACGGACGGTCGTAGGGAATGTCTTGAATGATGGTGAAACGCGGTCCGCAGTTGGTGCAGTTTATGAATGGATAGCGATAGCGTCTGTCATTGGGGTCAAAGAGTTCACTCAGGCAGTCGTCGCAGATGGCAACATCAGGCGAGATGGGTTGGAAGGCGCCGTCCACGCTTTCAGAGTGGATAATGTCAAATTGGGTGAACCCGTTACCGGGTCCGAATGAGGCGTGGAAGTCGTCTATGCGCGAGAGGGGCGGGGCGTCGTCTCGCAATTTTTGCAGGAAAGAGTCCAATGCATCCTTATCCCCATCGGCTTCGATATCGACACCTGCGGATGTATTTTTGACCCAGCCTTTGAGGTTGAGTGCGGTGGCAAGGTTGTAAACGAATGGACGAAAACCAACCCCTTGCACAACCCCCGTGATGTGAACCTTAACGTTGTTCATTATTTTTTCGAGTGATCAATTAACCAATCAACCCATGCTTGCAGACCTTCGCCCGTGCGGCAGGACAATGGGAATGTGGTGACGTTTGGATTGAGGACTTGCACACCTTGCGTGAAATAATCCATGCGGAAATCTACATAAGGCAGTAAATCAATTTTGTTGACGATGAGCGCATTGACGCCGCGATAAGTGCCGGGATATTTATAAGGCTTGTCGTCGCCTTCGGGCACAGACGCGACCAAAACAGTTTTGTGTGTGCCGAGTTTGAAGTTCGCCGGGCAGACGAGATTGCCGACATTTTCAACAATGAGCAAATCGAATTGTGTGAGGTTGAGTTGGTCGAGCGCGCCGCGCAGCATGACCGCATCGAGATGGCAATCACCGCCTGTGTTGATCTGCACGGCGGCACCAGCACCTGCAGCGGCGGCGCGGTCGGTGTCGATGGAGGTAGCAATGTCGCCATCTACGGCAGCAACGCGCAATTTACTTTTGAGCAGTGGCAGAGTCTTTTCAATAAGGGAAGTCTTGCCTGCACCAGGCGAAGCGATGATATTGATGGAAAAAACGCCCGCCGCTTCGATGCGCGCAAAGTTTTCTTCCGCGAGGCGGTCGTTGGCGTTGAGGATGTTTTCAACAACTTGGATTCTTTGGGTCATAAGAGTATTCTACGACCGACCCTGAATATGAAGTAGTTCCTTATTCCCACAATTCGGGTGATTTTCTTCCGTATTTTGCCGGGCAGCTTTCTACATCAATGGTCTCTAAAAAAAATTCTTCACCCGCCAAAATCTTTGCGCCCACACCGCCACATTGTAGACAGATCAGTTCGCCATCTTTCGGGTGATATTTATTGAAACAGGTCATACACTGCAATTCGGCAGGGACGCGCCGAAAGCTCAATACAGCTTTTTCGGCAATGGTACCTTTCGCAATAGCCTCCCAATATAATTGGATGGAATCATCCACCATGCTGGAAAGTTCACCGATGACGATGTTCAGCGCCGTGACCTGTTTGGCGTTGGCTTTTTCGGCGTGCTCAAGTGCGATCTTTAATAGATTTTGTGTGACGGAAAGTTCATGCATACTATAGATACCTCTAAGACGAAAAACGGTTCTTTTTTAAACTCCAGCCTGTTTCAGTGGTTCTCGGGCATTCATCCGCGCCCAAGCCATATCTACCGCCTCGGGTACGAGTGCAGCGGTCTGCTCGGATAACGTCCGCGAAAACAGGAATTGATATCCCCGCACCGAGAGTAACGCCGCATCCGGTTTGTGATGATAGATCGTCTCGCAAATGGACATCAACGATTGAGCGGTGAGATGATGCGTGAACGGCGATTTCTGAAAATCGCTTTCCACTTCTATGAGCCTTACTTCTTCAGGGATGTTTCCCGTATGCGCATCCACAAAACAGACGTATTCATATTGAGAAATATCTTCTGCCATTTCGGGCGTCAGTTGCAGATGAAAAGCAAAGTCCACTTGCGGGTTCTCGGGAAAATCATCTTCATAGGATTCAGGCGCAGACAGTCCCATGCAGAGCGTCAACGCCTGCAGGATGTGCCATGCAACGCCGTCATCTTCACGGTCGGGGTTTCCGTAGCCTAGCAATAAAAATTTTTTCATTCAACCTCTAAAACATTCTAAACCTCCGAGGTCTTAAAGACCTCGGAGGTTTTACTGACCATACCCCGTTCCAAGAATGTAACGCTCAAGTTTATTGACGTTGACTTTTTCCTGTTCGATCAAGGCTTCTGCCAGCCTGCGAATGGAGACGAAACCTACTTCTATTACCAAGAGAGCGCCGACATTGGACTTGCTCATTTCCTCCAATTTGCTCATCACAGTCTCGTCAGCAGAAATGGTGTACACATCATTGCGGGATTTTTCATCGATGGTCTTGCGAACAATCGTCATGGTGAACTTCTTCCTTGCTTGTGCTTGGATTATTAATCGCGTTTCAGTGTCTTAATCATTGTACCGTCAGGGGCAATAAAGTCAACTTGGATGGGCATCTGCCCGACAGCGTGAGTGGAGCAGGACAGGCACGGGTCATACGCACGGATGGCGGCTTCGACGCGGTTGAGCATCCCTTCGTGGATGTCCGGTCCCTTGACGTAGGTCTTGGCGACGCTGTCCACGGCGTTGGTCATCGCCCAGTTGTTGTGACCGGTCGAAACGATTAGATTCACCTTGAGCAATTTGCCGTTCTCATCTGCGGTGTAATCGTGGATGAGTGTTCCACGCGGAGCTTCGAGCACGCCCACACCGTGACCCGTGTAATTCTTGCGCGTGTTGAGAATGTCAGTGCTGGTGATGTCTTTATCTTCGCAAAGGACACGAGCGCGTTCCGCCGCGAACAAGGCTTCGATCAGG
>JBDKJK010000362.1:0-5071 GCA_039796675.1 Chloroflexota bacterium | reverse complement strand
ACGACTTGCCCGTACCCGTCGCCCCAAACACCCCCGACGACCGCTGCACGAACTTATCCAAGTCAATGCACACGGGATGATTCTGCTCACGCGTATACCCGACCACAAAATTGCTTTCCTTGTTCGGGTCACCGAAGATTTCAGCGATATCGCCCTCATTCGCCAGCGACACCACCGCATGGTGCGGCGGCACATTCTTGACGGGCAAAATGCGCGGCGCATCTTTCAAGCCCGCGTCAATTTTTCCCTGCCAATCCTTATACTCAGGCGTGCCCAATTCAGGACCCACCTCCAGCATCAGATTCGGCAACACCTCAAGGTTCGCATACAACGCCTTCTTATGCAACGCATCCGAAATATGCTTCGGGAAACGTCCCTCCATCTGCTCATCCGCAAAGCGCGGGTCCGTCGCGCCGAGCTGGATGTCGGTCACAATCCCATAATAATTCCACCACCCGCTCTGAATCACCACAAACGCCCCTTCCTGAATCTCCTGCGGAGAGACGGTCAGCCGCACGCGGAAGTTTTCCTTAAGTCCGCCGCCGACGAGATAACCAATTTGAGTTCGTTGATTGTTCATAGAAACCTCTTCATTCCTCGTCATTGCGAGGAGCGCTCTTGCTCTTCGCGACGAAGCAATCCTATGATTAAGTCATGAGATTGCTTCGGGCGGAAGGTCACCGCCCTCGCAATGACGGAAAACTCTAATTACGAAATATCAGCAAGTGCCCCTAATACACTCATAAGGGTTGGGTAATCGTCTCTCAACAACGTAATCACTTCCTGCGTCGCGGACTCTATCCAGCGCGAACTATCCGCTCCCCGCGCCCTGCCCGCCTGCAAAATATGCGCCGCGACCACTTCACCCACGGGCACATCCTTGCCATTCAAGATATGACGGAAATACCCGAACCGCTCGGTGAAGCGAATGATATCCTTCTCATCACAGGCATAGATCACATCCAAACTCAGCGGCGGACGCGGCGGCAGCAGGTGATGAACCTTGCCATCCTGCTCATACCCCACCGCCAACACAGACATTTCCACGGGCACAATGCGCCGCTCGCGGTTGTCCTTCATCACTTCCTCGCTGACTCCATCCGCTGTCACCAGCTGACGCACCAGCCCGTCATCGTCAATGTGAATATCGTGGATCAAGCCATAGACCTGATACCCATCCGTCAGTGGCGCGCGGACAAGCGCCCCAAACGAAGGCACGCTCAACTGATTCACACGGCAGCCCGCAATGAATCCCGTCGTGCCTGCCCGAAGTAAACGTCCGATCTCGATTGGTTGTGTCATAAATTCCATTCCTCCCGTCATTGCGAGGAGGGTGCTCTCCCCGACGAAGCAATCTCGGACTTAATCATGAGATTGCTTCGGGCAAAGAGCAAGAGCGCCCTCGCAATGACGAATTATCTTCTTGTTCTACCCTTCAAATCTTTTGCGGTTTGCTTCCCGGATTTTTCCCCAAGGTCACCGCCATTTGCAAGGATATCGCGTGAAAGTAACCTGTCAATATCCTCTTTTTCATGATGGGTAACAACTGCAATTTCATGGGCGCGATGTAGCAAATACGGAAATGGGGCTTTCCCCATAATCTTTGATTGTTCGACCAAAACCGAATGCAGAGCATTCAGCATGGACGGATTTTCCGCCACCCATCGCGGCACATCCACACGGGCGATCTTGGGATGTTTTTTATCGCCAACGTTGATGTAAAAGAAATGAATGGCGAGCGCGCCTTTATATTTTTCGGCAGATTTGGCTTGTAGCGCAAAGACCGCCGAACGCTCATGCTCGCCAAGAATCTGGCTGAATAGCCACAGGTCGGTCACACCTGCCAACAAACGATTTTTCCGTACGTTTTTCAATTCTTCTGGCGGAGTTCCTGCAATCTCCAACAATTTGACAAACCAGTTTGCTCCAGGCTTGTCTACGTAACCGCCTGCGATGATCTGTTTTATCTGCATTTGTTGAAGGACATTCAAATAATCCTGCAAACTTTTTTCGAATTCTCTGGCGTTTTCGTTATCAACGGAGCCCCACAATTCCAGTTGACCTTCTGTCAGGGCAATAATTATCCCTGCATAGTTGCCGGACATTTCCAGTAGTTTCTTTCTTTCTGCCACATCCCGTTGTAACGCAACCTGACTGTCGCTGAAATAGGTATCGTCAAACTCATCCAAAACTCGCAGCTCGGTATCGGTCTCAACTTCTGGAGCGTTTCCCGATCCAATTTGCATGGCAATTGCGCCGACATTGATCACATAATATTGAAGCGGCTCATGTCTGTTCGGAACGATCTGCGAGCCGTCAGCGGCGATGATTGTTGCCTGGGTAACAGTATCAGGCACAGGGTGGGAGGAGGCGAGGGTTTCATCCAAAGGCACAGCGCAGCGGATGTGGGCATCCGCTTGTTTGGCAGAATCCACTTTGGAGCGCAGCGTATCCAATTCAGAATCGAAGGAAGATAACAGGTTTCGCGCAAGTTCCTGTGCCTCTTCTTTCTTCTTTTCTCTTTCTTTTGCGCCTACGCCGATCTCTTTGATGCGTGTGTAGACTTGCTGATAATCGATTGGCATGGTTTCCTAGTAGAACATTTGTGCAATTCTAGCCGGTATCGGGTCAAAATTCAAGCTATTGTGTGGGAACTTTTTTGACCCGGCTGCGTCTTTATGGTGCATAATAAAACTATAAGGAGACGAACATGAATAAAAAATATATAGCATTTGCCTTGGTAGCCATTCTGGCATTGGCAGTCAGCGCTTGCGGAACCACTACGGTTAATCAGGCGGCGCCTGAAAACGTACGAACGTTGGATGTGAGCGGTGTAGGTGTGGTGTATCTCACTCCCGATATCGTTTACATCAATATCGGTGTGAACACCCAGCGCGAGAACGCTTCGGAGGCAGTAACGATCAATAAAGATCAGACCACGGCGGTGATTCAGGCTCTCAAGGATTTCGGCGTGGATGAGAAGGATATTCGCACCACGAACTTCAGCATCTGGTCGAACCCGCAATATGATCCTACGGGAACTGGTCAGATTATTGGCACGACCTACACAGTGGATAACACCGTGTATGTGACCATCCGTGAGATCGAAAAACTGGGTGACTTGCTCGATGCCGCAATTGCCGCAGGCGCGAACAATATCTATAGCATTCAGTTTGATGTGGAAGACAAGACGGAAGCCAACAAGGAAGCCCGCGCCAAAGCTGTGGAAGAAGCGAATGCCCAGGCTCAAGACCTTGCAGGTGTTGCAGGGCTCTCTCTGGGTGATATTCAGAAGATCAGCTACTACGAAAGCGGCGCTTCTCCGTACTTCTACGGCGGCAAGGGCGGCGGTGGTGGCGCTGCAGAAGCCGCGGTGCCGATCCAGCCGGGTCAACTGGCGGTGACGGTGACTGTGAACGTCACGTACTCGGTCAAGTAATGTAGTTCCTCTTACCTCCTCCCACATGGGAGGAGGTTCTTTTTATGTTTTCGGCAAGTTATAATCATCGCATTACACTGGCAAGATAAGCCTTGCCTGACAGGAGTCTTTTCATGCTAAAAGTTGGTTATATCGGGTTGGGGTTGATGGGCAAATCCATTGCGCGCAATATTATGAAGGCGGGGTTTGCGGTGGTGGTTCACAATCGTTCGCGTGCGGCGGCGGATGAGTTGGTGGCAGAAGGCGCAACCGCGGCGAATTCTCCTAAAGAAGTTGCACAACAAGTGGATATTGTTTTTACGAATTTGCCCGACTCGCCCGATGTGGAAAAAGTAGCATTGGATGAAGTGAATGGAATTATAGCAGGTGCAAAAGCTGGCACAATTGTGGTGGATAACTCGACCATCAAGCCAGCGTCTGCTCGGCTGATTGCGGCGAAGTTAAAGGAAAAAGGAATCTTCTCTCTTGATGCACCCGTCTCTGGCGGTGATATTGGCGCGAAGAATGGCACGTTGACCATCATGGTCGGTGGTGAAGCTGAAGCGTTGGAAAAAGTGATGCCTGTCTTTCAAGCCATGGGCAAGACGGTCACACATGTTGGTGAGGCGGGGGCGGGGCAGGTGGCGAAGGCGGCGAATCAAATTATGGTGGCGGCTCAGATGGTGGCAATGGGCGAGTTGCTGGTCTTCGCAAAGAAAGCAGGCGTAGACCCCAAGAAAGTGGTCGATGCCATCAAAGGCGGCGCGGCTCAGTGCTGGAGTCTTGACGTCAAGCCGCCGCGTTTGTTCGATGGTAACCGTACCCCTGGTTTCAAGGCACATATGCAATTGAAAGACATGGGCATTGTGTTAGATACGGCGAAGGAATACGATATTCCCATCTCATCGGCAGAAGAGCATACGAAAATTTTCAGGCAGATGATCGAGCTTGGTATGGGTGAGCTGGATAACTCGGCTGTGGTGGGGGTCATTGAGAAATTGGCGGGGGTAGAGATCCCGTAGGGACAGGGCTTGCCCCTATCCGGCTTATCTCAATATAAAGAGGGCAACCGCGAGGGTCGCCCCTACAGTATGGATATAAATTTCCCCGTCCCCGATTTTGAATTGCCAGACCTCAATGGCAAACTCCATCGTCTTTCTGATCATCGCGGGCGAATCGTTATTGTCAACTTTTGGTCGTGTGAATGTCCGCACTCTGAAAGAACGGATAAAGCGATTTTGTCCATGTTCGTGCAGTGGCAGGATGATGTATCCATGCTAAGCATTGCGTCGAATCGCAGTGAGGCGGCTGGGGTGTTGCGAGAGGCTGCTGAAACGCGACGCCTGCCAAACGTCTTGCATGATGCGGATTGCGCTGTGGCGAATCTGTTTGACGCGCAGACCACTCCGCATGTCTTCGTTTTGGATAAAGATGGAATCCTGCGCTATCGTGGTTCGGTGGATGATGTGACGTTTCGCCAGAGGAAACCCACGCGCTTCTTTCTGGACGAGGCGGTTGAGTCGCTACTTGCCGGGCAGTTGCCCACGCTGACGGAATCTCCGGCTTATGGGTGTGCCATTGTGCGCGAAGTTTGATAGAATCCAATTGTGATCGAAACCAAAGAGCTCGTTATCTTTCTAGACAAAATGCACG
>JBDKJK010000361.1:0-4653 GCA_039796675.1 Chloroflexota bacterium | reverse complement strand
GTTCCACCCGGGCGCCCTGAAATTGGTTTATTAAATTCAATTGTTATTTCTCTCGGCTTTCCGGCGCAACCCTGGATGACCATGGATCAGGGACGCCTTAATTCCTTTTTACTTATGGCGGTTCTGGTTTGGCTGCAAGTAGGATATGCCATGGTGGTGATTTCAGCTGCCATTAAGAATGTGCCGGGCGAAACTCTTGAAGCGGCACAATTGGATGGCGCTAATGCATGGCAGATCTTTGCCAGTGTTATTCTGCCTCAAGTGTGGGGAACGGTCATGTCTGTTTTCGTTACCATCTTGATCTTGGTGATGAAGATATTCGATATTGTGCTCGCCATGACCCGTGGAAATTTCACCACCAGTGTGCTGGCATTTGAATGGTACAAACAATTCTTTGAAAATTCCAACATTGGTCCCGCTTCTGCAGTGGTGACGGTGTTGGTATTGTTGATCGGTCCGTTGATGTATCTGCAAATTAGAACAGTTCAACATCAGGAGACGCTGCGATGAACAAAGAGAAGTTCACTCATATTATTAGAAGAATGAATCTGGGCAGCACGATTGCAATGATTTTTTTGGTTGTGGTCTGGTCTACGCCTACCGTGGGTTTGTTGATCACATCCCTGCGTCCAAGTTCGGTGGCTGAAATTTCTCCATGGTGGGAGGTGTTCTTTAACCCGCTTGGCACCGAATGGACAATTGATGCTTATCAATCTTCAATGGAAACCGGTATGTTACCTGCACTGATCAATACGATCGTTGTGACGGTGCCTGCCACGATCCTGCCGTTGATGATCGCCGCCAATGCAGCTTATGCATTCACATTCTTGAAATTCAGAGGCAAGGAATTTTTCTTTGCCACCTTGGTTGCTTTAATGGTCATTCCGCTGCAATCTTCACTTATCCCAGTATTGCGTGGCATGGTGCAGGTACAAAAGGCGTTGGATATCCGCCTGACGGGTACATTTGTGAGTGCCTGGGTGGTACATAGCGCCTTCGCCTTGCCGCTGGCGATCTATACCTTGCGCAATTACATGATGACCCTGCCACACGAGCTGATCGAAGCTGCCAAAGTGGATGGAGCCAGTTATTACCAGATCTTTTGGAAGCTGGTCTTGCCCATGTCTATGCCTGCGGTGGCTTCGTTTGCCATCTTCCAATTCCTATGGGTTTGGAACGATTACTTGATCGCCTTCATCTTTGTAGGCGAGCAGAAAGCTGTTATGACCTATCGCCTGCTACGCTTGCTCGGGCAATATGGCGAAGGCTGGCGCGACGTTGCGGCGGGTTCCTTTGTCTCTTTGGTCATTCCATTGATCGTGTTCTTCAGTTTGCAACGCTTTATCGTACGAGGGTTGTTAGCGGGCTCAGTCAAAGGCTAAACTTTCCGAATGGACAAGTGGACTGGGCAACCAGTCCACTTTTTATAAGAGGACATGGATAATGCGTAAATCTTGGTGGAAAGAAAGTGTTGTGTATCAGATCTATCCGCGTAGTTTTAAGGATAGTAATGGTGACGGTATAGGAGATTTACGAGGCATTATCCAAAAATTGGATTACATCAAAGATCTTGGAGTTGATGTGGTTTGGCTGTGCCCGGTCTATAAATCACCGAACGATGATAATGGCTACGACATCAGCAATTATCGCGACATCATGGATGAATTCGGCACCTTAGCAGACTGGCAGGAACTGCTGAATGGAATGCACCAACGTGGCATCAAGTTGATCATGGACTTGGTGGTCAATCATTCATCCGACGAACATCCCTGGTTCGTGGAAGCGCGCAAATCTAAAAACAATCCCTATCGCGATTATTACATCTGGCACCCCGGTAAGGATGGAAGAGAACCGAATAATTGGGCTTCGCATTTTAGCGGTTCGGCATGGCAATACGATGAAACCACTGGCGAATATTACATGCATCTTTTTACAAAGAAACAGCCAGACCTTAACTGGGAAAACCCAAAGCTTCGCGCCGAAGTATATGACCTGATGAAGTATTGGCTGGACAAAGGCATCGACGGCTTCCGCATGGATGTGATCAACATGATCTCAAAGGTGCCAGGGTTCCCCGATGTGCCTGCTCGCAACTCGGATCGTTATCAACTGGATAATCGGCAATTCATCAATGGTCCACGTTTGCTGGAATTTCTTGATGAGATGAAACGTGAAGTTTTATCAAAGTACGACATTCTAACGGTTGGTGAGACGCCCTCGGTCACGCCGCAAATCGCCATCGATTTTACAAATGAAGAGACCGGTGCGTTGAGTATGGCTTTCCAATTCGAACATATGGATATTGATGCGGATATGTCCACCGGAAATTCACGCTCCACGATCAAGCCGTGGAAGTTATCAGAATTAAAGCAGATTACAACTCGCTGGCAAAAGGAGATGGAGAACAAGGGATGGAACAGCATTTACCTGATGAACCACGACCAGCCGCGTGCTGTATCTCGTTTTGGAAATGACAAGGAATACCGGGTTGAGTCAGCGAAAATGCTGGCAACCTTCTCGTTGATGTTGCAAGGAACGCCTTACATCTATCAGGGTGAAGAGATCGGCATGACCAACGTTGCTTTTGAAACGATCGATGACTATCGTGATGTTGAAACGCTCAATTTATACCGCGAGCTTGTGGAAGAAAAAGGAGTGGATGCCCAGTCGTTGTTGAAGGTCATCAATGCCAAAAGCCGAGATAACGCCCGCACCCCCATGCAATGGGATGACAGTACGAATGCTGGCTTCACGAGCGGCACCCCGTGGATCAAAGTCAACCCGAATTACACGAGCATCAATGTTCAAAGCACATTGGCTGCCTCAAACTCCATTTTTTATTACTACAAAAACTTGATCCAACTTCGCAAACAGAACCCGGTGGCGATTTACGGCAGCTACGACTCGCTGCTTGAAAATGATGAGAAGGTCTATGCCTTTACCCGCACATTTGAAAACGACCGATTGTTGGTGATTTTGAACTTCACAGCGGGACTTGCAGATTTTAACTTGCCTGAAACAATAAACGTTTCTTCGGCAGAGCTTTTGATCGGAAATTACGAAACCGATTTTGCTTCATCCATCCATTCGATCACTTTGCGCCCCTTTGAGGCGCTGGTCTATCGCCTGCTTGCATAAACATGATGAAACATTCACTTTGGTACAAGACCGCAGTTTTTTATCAAATCTATCCGCGTAGTTTTCAAGACACGTCTGGAAATGGAATTGGTGACTTGAAAGGCATCATCCAGCGACTGGACTATCTTGTGGATACCGGTTTTGATGCCATTTGGATATCGCCGATCTTCCCCAGCCCGATGGCTGATTTTGGTTACGACGTTTCAGATTACTGCGGCATTCACCCGCTCTTTGGCGACTTGCAAACCTTTGATGAATTGTTGGCAGCTGCACACGAACGTAAGCTCAAGGTCATCCTTGATTTTGTGCCCAATCATTCATCCGATCAGCACCCCTGGTTCATTGAATCCCGTTCCTCTCGCGATAACCCCAAACGCGACTGGTATATCTGGAAAGATGCCAAAGCAGATGGTTCATTACCGAATAACTGGGAATCAGAATTTGGCGGACCCGCCTGGACGTGGGATGAGAAGACACAGCAGTATTATCTCCACACGTTTTTACGCCAACAACCAGACCTGAATTGGCGCAACCCCGAAGTGGTGGAAGCAATGCACAATGCCCTGCGCTTTTGGCTGGACCGCGGCGTGGATGGTTTTCGGGTGGATGCGGTGATCTACCTTATCAAATCAGCGGACTTCATCGATAACCCGCCAGCCGCCCCCGGCAGTTTCTGGGATAAATTAGGGCGCAGACTTTCCCCAGAGCAGACCGCACATTCACAAGGGACGTACGAGCAGATCCGCCTCATGCGCAAGGTCTTTGATGAATACGAGGATCGTGTTCATATTGGTGAAACAGGTGGCACCACCGATTTTGCTCAACTCATCTCGTATTACGGCAACCCGCTAGACGGATACGATATTCCCTTTAACTTTTCTCTGCTCTTTGCAGATTGGAACGCTGCACAAATTCGCAGCCTAATCGGCGAATACTATGCAGTCATTCCTGAAGGGGGCTCGCCAAATTTTGTGATGGGAAATCACGATGCGCATCGCATCGCCACTCGCTATGGGTATGAGAATCACTGCTCGGTTGCCATGCTTCTGCTCACCCTTTGGGGCATTCCTACCATTTACTATGGCGATGAACTTGGCATGGAAGATGTCTTTATTCCTGTTGCAGAGCGCATCGACCCGTGGGGCATCAACAAGCCAGATGAAGATTTCGGTCGTGACCCCGAACGAACCCCCATGCAATGGGACGCATCACCCAACGCAGGCTTCACCACGGGGAAGCCCTGGCTTCCGGTTGCAGCCAATTACAAGCAGCGCAATGTCGCTGTGCAATCTGCAGATGAGCATTCGACGCTGAATTTTTACAAGACCTTGCTGCACCTGCGCCGCGAACTGACTGCCTTGCACAGTGGCTCATTTGCATTTGTAGACGACCTTGCCCAAGATGTTCTGGCATACATCCGTGAGGCAGATGGTGTACGTTTATTTGTTGCGATCAATTTCAGCGCCGAAGCCAGAGAGATCAACATCAGCCAGATCGCCGCTGATTCAAAAACAT
>JBDKJK010000360.1:0-3250 GCA_039796675.1 Chloroflexota bacterium | reverse complement strand
GTGATGGGCTATCACGAGTATCCGCCTTTGGTGGAGAAGTTTGGCATTCCAATGGTAGTTACTGGTTTTGAACCGCTCGACCTTGTGCAGGGAATTTTGACGACCGTGCAACTGCTCGAAGCAGGCAAGGTTGAAGTTGCCAATGCCTATCAACGCGCGGTGACCCTTGAAGGCTTGAAACCCGCGCAAGATGCGATCCATAAAGTGTTCATGGAATGTGACCGCAAATGGCGCGGCATTGGCATGATCCCCATGAGCGGCTGGGGCTTGCGCCCGGAGTTCGATGAATTCAACGCCGAAAAACGCTTTGACGTGGAATCTTTAAACGCGGAAGAATCTCCGCTGTGTATTGCAGGGCAAATTTTGCAAGGACTGAAGAAGTCGCATCACTGCCCAGCGTTTGGAAAAGAATGCACGCCTGAAAATCCGCTTGGCGCGACGATGGTTTCGTCTGAGGGGGCGTGTGCGGCGTATTACAAATACGGAAGATGAAAGAGGAAAGAAGAAAGATTTTCTTTCGTCTTTCTTCTTTCTTGATCAAGAGGTTTTATGAATGACGAAAAAGTAAACATCGAAGGCGCGGTATGTGCTCCACCGCTAACCCACAATGAACAAATCGTGATGGGACACGGTGCGGGCGGACGGATGAGTCATCAACTGATTCAGAAGGCGTTCGTGTCTGCATTTCAAAACACGGCGTTGAATGCAGGGGATGATGCGGCGTTGGTGGAACCTGGACTGCGACAGAAACTATCCATCAGCACAGACTCGCATGTTGTCTCGCCTCTTTTCTTCCCCGGCGGTGACATCGGCAAATTAGCCGTGTGCGGCACTGTGAATGATGTGGCGATGCTCGGCGCAAAGCCCTTGTATCTCACGGCGGGATTTATCCTCGAAGAAGGCTTACCGATGGATACGCTCAAGCGCGTGGTGGAATCGATGCGGGCGGCGGCAGAAGAAGCAGGCGTGCAGATCGTGGCGGGTGATACGAAAGTCGTGCAAAAAGGCAAAGCGGACGGGATGTACATCACCACCGCAGGAGTCGGTGTGGTGCGTGAGGATGTGAACGTCAGCGGGGCGAATGCGAAGCCAGGTGATGTGGTGATTCTTTCAGGAACCATTGGCGACCACGGCATTACAGTTCTTGGCGCGCGCGGTGAGTTGGGATTTGAGTCCAGTTTGCAGAGCGATGTCGCGCCGTTGAATCATCTGATTGCAGCGATGTTAGATACGAGTCCGAATGTCCATGTATTGCGTGACCCCACTCGCGGCGGCTTGGCAACGACCTTGAATGAAATTGCTGTTCAATCGAACATAGGGATTCTCTTGAAGGAAGAAACCATCCCAGTTCACCCGGAGGTCAACGCGGCTTGCGAGATGCTTGGGTTTGATCCGCTTTACGTGGCGAATGAAGGGAAGCTAGTAGCAATCGTCCCGAAGGAAGAGGCGGACAAGATTTTGGCAGTGATGAAGTCCACAAGATATGGCGAAGGTGCGGTGGTCATCGGGGAAGTCATCGCAGAGCCGAAGGGACGTGTGCTCCTCAAAACCGTTTTGGGCAGTACCCGCGTAGTGGATATGCTGGCTGGCGAAATGCTACCGAGGATCTGCTGATATTTAAGGGATAAACGTCATAATTGCAAGGAGACGTATCTCATGACCACTGTCCGAAAACTTTTGGAAGACAAAGAGTTTGCAACCAATTACTCTGTAGAAGCCTCACAAACCGTATTGGATGCAATCAAAGTGATGGCGGAAGCGCATATCGGCGCCGTTCTGGTGACGGAAAACGGCAAGATCGTCGGGATTTACACTGAACGCGACTATCTGTATAAAGGCGAGGCACTGGGGCGGGTTGCCAAAGATACCAAGATCAAAGATGTGATGACACCCAAGATGATCAATGTGACCATGGAAACAACGGTCGAACAATGCATGGGGCTGATGAAGCAGTACAAGATCCGCCATTTGCCCGTGGTGGAAGGTGAACATTTTGTCGGACTCGTCTCGATGCGCGATGTGATGGTTGCCGCGATTGAGATCAAAGAAAGTGAAATCCGCGGGCTGGAGAATTACATCATGGGGTCTGGGTTTCAGTCGTAAATAAGTGAATATATTTTCCCAAAAGGAGACGCAATCTTAGCGTCTCCTTTTTACTTACCTACATTAAAGTTACTAAAAACAATAGTTCCTAATCTATCTTTTTTGACTAATTTTCCTCTTTACGAGATTATTAGTTTTTTTATCTTTTATCCACCACCAATAACCTTTTTTATATGTCTCTCGGAGATCAGTACGATGTACTGCAAATAAAATCCCTAATAAAACTCCAAAGCAGTAGACCCACCACGACAGACTTTTAAATAGAAATGGCTTTAAAAATATCAAAACCGAAGTAGCAATTACTACAGCTTGTTTTGCACTTCGCACTGCGCCTATCTTTGACAGCCAGTAATCAAACAACAAGCCGGGTAATATCATAGCCAAAGATATCAATAAAGAGCTATATACATACTCTGAAGTTATCATTTACTTCTCCGTATCGTTTTTGAATTATCTTTCTTTGTGGGGCAGGATGATTTAGATAACTTGGGCAAAGCGCCGATATAGCTACCAATTTATTCGGGAATATTTCATTATCGCAATACACACCAAACCCACAACTATCATTTGGTAAAATCACGTTCATGTCTTTCTCCAAAACCGCCTCGGCGTTACTTCTAGTAATTTTACTCGTTTCATGTGCACCTGCAGCAGAAACACCTGTGGTCTTCCCAACTTACGATCCATTCGTAGCTTCCAATGGAAGCCCGTTGCCGCCCAACAGCAGTCCATCCATTGCAACACCCGGCATCACAGAAACGGTGACTCCGTTGCCTACTGCCACACGTCCGCCCACACCGACGCGTGTACCACTGAGCATCTCGGCGTTATTTGGGTTTCAAAATCAGGCATCGTCCAGTTCGCCCACGCCCGATACTGCAAAAGTCCTGCCCACCCCGCGGCAGGATGCGGATCAATACATCGTTCAACCGGGCGACACGCTTGGAAGCATCGCCCAGCAATACAATATCAGCTTGCAATCATTGCTGGATGCAAATAACATCAGCGACGCCAACTCCCTTGAGGTCGGTGTTACCCTTCTCATCCCCGCGGTTGCACCCATTGGCTCCGGTTCTGCACTCAAGATCATTCCCGACTCCGAACTCGTCCACGGACCTGCCGCCACCGATTTCAATCTGCGAAATTT